>CAYWBS010000288.1:0-4822 GCA_964456215.1 uncultured Hyphomicrobiaceae bacterium | reverse complement strand
CGGGTTCTGGCCATCGTCGGGCGTCCAGCGGTAAATGCGAAATTCCTTGAACGCGTGCCGCCGCGCCGGGTCCGGTTCGTTCCAGGACTTGCCGCGCTTGATCTTCGAGTTTTTGGGGAGAGCGAACTGGACCATTGTCGGTTCCTTAAATCAAATAGCGGGCATTGCGTTAATAGACCCGCGCCTTCGGCTCGATATACGAGACCTCGTTTGTCATCGTGTAGGTGTGGACCGGCCGGTAATCGAGATGCACTTCCTTCTTCTGCTGGTCCGTCCATGCCAGGGTGTGCTTCATCCACTCTTTGTCGTTGCGCGCCGGAAAATCCTCGCGGGCATGGGCGCCCCGGCTCTCCTGGCGGCTGAGAGCGCCGGCGATGGTGACGGCCGCCTGCTCGATGAGATTGACATATTCAAGGGTCTCGATCAGGTCGGAGTTCCAGATGAGGGAGCGGTCGGTGATTTTCAGACTGTCGCTGGCTTCCCAGATCTCCTTGATCTGGCCGACGCCTTCCTGCAGGACCTCTCCCGTCCGGAACACCGCGCAATTCGTCTGCATGGTCTTTTGCATGCGCAGGCGCAGCTCGGCTGTCGGCGTATCGCCGTCCGCGTAGCGCAAAATGTCGAGCAGTGTCAAAGCGCGGTCGGCGCCGTCGGCGGGCAGGTCCTGACGCCCGGCGCCAGGTTCCAGCGTCTCGGCGCATCTGATCGCCGCCGCCCGCCCGAAGACGACCAGATCGATCAGCGAATTGGAGCCGAGCCGGTTGCCGCCATGGATCGAAACGCTTGCCGCTTCGCCGATCGCCAGAAGTCCGGGCACGGTGGCGTCCGGATTGCCGCCCTTGGGGGCGATGACCTCGCCGTGAAAATTGGTCGGAATGCCGCCCATATTGTAATGCGCCGTCGGCAGCACGGGGATCGGCTCCCGGGTCAGTTCGACGCCGGCAAACGTCCTCGCCGATTCGGTAATGCCGGGCAGCCTTTCCGCCAGAATGTCGGGGTCCAGATGCTCCAGATGGAGATGCATATGATCCTTTTCGGGACCGACGCCGCGTCCTTCGCGGATTTCAATGGTCATTGAGCGGCTGACGACGTCCCGCGACGCCAAATCCTTGGCGTGCGGCGCGTAGCGCTCCATGAACCGCTCGCCTTCGGAATTGGTGAGATAGCCGCCCTCGCCGCGGGCGCCTTCGGTGATCAGCATACCGGCGCCGTAGATTCCCGTCGGATGGAATTGCACGAACTCCATGTCCTGCAGCGGCAGCCCGGCCCGAAGCGCCATGGCGTTGCCGTCGCCGGTGCAGGTGTGGGCCGATGTGCAGGAGAAATAGGCGCGGCCAAAGCCGCCGGTGGCGAGAATAACCCTTTGCGCCCGTATCCGGTGCATGGTGCCGTCTTCGAGACACAGCGCGACGATGCCACGGCACGCACCTTCTTCATCCATGATCAGATCGATGGCGAAATACTCGATGAAGAACTCCGCCGAATGGCGCAGCGACTGGCCATAAAGCGTATGCAGCATGGCGTGGCCGGTGCGGTCGGCGGCGGCGCAGGTGCGCTGCGCCGGCGGGCCCTCGCCGAATTCCGTCGTCATGCCGCCGAACGGACGCTGATAGATCCTGCCGTCCTCGGTGCGCGAGAACGGCACGCCGAAATGCTCAAGCTCATAAACGGCTTGCGGCGCATTGCGGCACAGATATTCGATGGCATCCTGGTCGCCGAGCCAATCTGAACCTTTGACCGTGTCATACATATGCCAGCGCCAATCGTCCGGCCCCATATTGCCGAGGGCCGCGGCGACGCCGCCCTGGGCGGCGACGGTGTGGCTGCGGGTCGGAAAAACCTTCGTCACGCATGCGGTTTTCAGGCCGGCCTGGGCGGCGCCGAGCGTCGCGCGCAGTCCGGCGCCACCGGCGCCGACCACCAGCACGTCAAAACTATGATCGGTGAGAGGATAGGCCCGCCCATTGACGCCGGGCTTTGGCAAGTGCCGGCTGGTTCCGCCGCCATTCGCTCGCTTTTCCGCCATCGGCTAAGCTCCAAGGCTGACTTTAAGGATCGCGAATACCGCGGTCAGGCCGATGAAAACCGCGAAGAAGGTGTTCGCCATTAGCAGACCGATCTTGCCGCTCTCGGAATGCACGTAGTCTTCGATGATGACCTGCATGCCGATTCGCATATGGGTGACCGCGGAGATGACCAACAGCGTCATGGCGATGGCGACGAAGGGCGAGGCGAGGAAGGTCCTGACGGTTTGATAGTCCTGGCCGGCGAGGGTCACAAGACAATAGACCAGGAAAATCGCAAGCACGATGTTGGCGATCGCCGTCAGCCGTTGCAGCCAGAAATGGTCGGTCCCCTCTTTCGCCGAACCGAAGCCGCGGACCCGGGCGAGCGGTGTGCGCATCGTCATTCTAGAGCACTCCCATGGCCATATAGCCAAGAACCCAGGTCACCATCGTCAGCCCCAACGCTCCGATTGGCGTCAGCAGCGCCATGACCTCCACCGTTGCGAGGTCGAAACCCCGTCCGGTGTCCCAGATCAGATGGCGGATGCCGCCAAGCATGTGATGAAACAGCGCCCAGCTATACCCGAACAGGATCAAGCGGCCGATAAAAGAGCCAAAAAGTCCGTTCACGAAATTGAAATAGGCCGGTCCGGTCGCCGCCGCGATCAGCCACCAGACAAGCAAGATCGTGCCGAAATAGAGAACCGCGCCGGTCAGGCGATGAAAGATCGACATCATCATCGTCAGCATCGGCTTGTAAATCTGCAAATGCGGCGAAAGAGGCCGGCCGGCCGGAGATCGTGCGTCCGCCATTCGCTGCTCCTCTCTCGCGAAAACCGCGAAATTCGATCGACAGTCCATCTTTTATCGCGTTGCAGCAATGGCGGCAATGGGTAGAAAGGCGAAATTCAGACCTGGCGGAACAAATGCTGTTGAAGAAGCGCACATGAACGGGCCGAGCCTCCTGAATGCCGGGCCCGGCCTTGGTGGGTTCTTTACCTTTTTGCGTTTACTGAATGACGCCGCAGGCAATCCGCGCGCCGGCGCTGCCGGCCGGGTCGGATTTGTAGTCGTCCGGCCCCATATGAATGACGATGGCCGAGCCGTTCGCGTCTTTGAGAGAGTTTTCCTCCCCTTCCAACAATGTCACCATCGGGTTCCATATTTCGATCGTCAGCTCGCCATTGGCCGGGACATGAATATTGGGCATGTCTCCGGAATGCGGGCCTTCCTCGTTTTCAAATCCGTGCTTCGATTTTTCCGGATTGAAGTGTCCGCCGGCGGATGTAAAGGGCGGTTCGCATTTGCCGACTTCATGAATGTGAAAAGCATGGGTGCCGGCGGGTAAGCCTTTTAGTTTCACCGTGAGCAGGGCGCCCGACGGCGTTTCGACGATTTCGACAATGCCGGCGTCCTTGCCGGCGGCCGTCTTCATAACGGCCTTCGCCGTTTGCGCGGCGGCGGCGGAAACGCCACAAACCAAAATGCCGGTAACAACGGAAATATTGATCAAAAGAGTACGCATCTTCGCCTTCCATGGTTCCTGGAGCAGATCATCGTTGGATCAGATCTTCCATCTTCTAACCTATCAGCTTAGGCGGCCGTTAGCGACGCAAAACATTGCGTGGACGCCACCCGCCTATCTTGGCAGGACAACCCAATAGTCCAGGTCCAAAATGACCCCTTCGGCAAAACCGTCATCGGTTTTGCCGGGGTGGCTGGAACATGGCAGGTTCTTGGTGGCCAGCGTGTTGACCCTCAGCGCTCCGACGTCGCCGCGCCCCGGAATTTCGGCGCATTCCTTTATTTCCGACCAGCAATAGATAGTATCGCCCGCAAAGCTCGGGGCGACATGGCGTCCGCCATTGATGGCCGCGACGTGGAAAGCGTTGGCAAGACCGTTGAACGACAGCGAGCGGGCGAGCGAAATCACGTGGCCGCCGTAGACGAGCCTGCGGCCGAAGCGGTCATTTTCCTGGGCATGCTGATTGAAATGCACCTTGGCCGTGTTTTGGTAGAGGCGGGTGGCCATCTGATGCTCGGCCTCTTCAATGGTCATGCCGTCGATATGGTCGATCCGCTCCCCGGACCGATAGGCGTCCCAGAGATCGGACGAGCCGGCCAGGGCGCAATCATAAGCGGCGTTGGCCAGCGTCGGAACGGCGCCTGCCAGCGCGTCCGGCGGAACGCGGTCGGCGAGATCGGGAAGGACGGGCCCGGGCGCGGAGGCGTTTAAATCACTCTTGCGGACCATCACCCAGCGGGCGAAGGTGAGGACCGTCTCGCCGCGCTGATTGATCCCCTCGGAGCGCACATAGACGACGCCTGAATCGCCTTTCGATGTCTCGCGAAGCCCGATCACTTGCGAGCGCGCTTGAAGCGTATCGCCCGGATAAACCGGCGTCAGAAACCGGCATTCCGCGTAGCCGAGATTGGCGATGGCATTGAGCGAGATATCGGGCACCGTCTTGCCGAAGACGATATGAAAAACGAGAAGATCGTCGACCGGCGCGCTTCGGTAGCCGAGACCTTTGGCAAAGGCGTCGGAGGATTGAACGGCGAAGCGGCCGCCATAAAGGGCGGTGTACAGGGAAACGTCGCCGCTCGTCAGAGTTCTGGGTGTTGCGTGATGCAGCACCTGGCCGATGGAAAAATCCTCGAAAAAGTTTCCAGCGCGCGCCTTGTTCATGTGTCAACCCCGCCTGATTTTCTAGAGTGTTTTCGCTTTTCGTTGAACTGCTCAAACACTCTAACCCTTTTATTTTTCGTGTTTCCGGACGGAAAACCGGTGCCCACTTTTCCTGGAAACACTCTAA
>CAYWBS010000287.1:0-4859 GCA_964456215.1 uncultured Hyphomicrobiaceae bacterium | reverse complement strand
AATGGCGCATAGCACTGTCGCCCCGAGGACATTGAGAAGCGATATTCTGACCGCCCCGAAGCTGAATGCGGTGGACCCGAGAAGCAGGACGGCATCGTCCAGCCAGCCGACAATGTTTAACGCCGCGACCGACCACGTCAGCAAGGCAACGCCGTTGGCGATTGGCCGGTTGCGAATAAACCGGCTGGCGACGCTGATCACGATCCAGGCGGTTGCCAAGCTGGCGGCGACGGTAACGAAATAAGCACGGCTGTGCCAGGTCACCGATTTGATGAGAATCGATGTGCCCCAAAGGAGAGGTATGAAGAGCAGCCAATGCAGGCGGCGCAGAAGCAGAGCAAGAAACCGCAAAAGACGCATTCGCCCACGAATTTGGCGGATTGAGTCCTCGATCGGCGGTCTAATCAGCCCCGCAACGCCTCGTGCAGCCAAATAACAGCAAATTATGATGCCGAACTGGATAAGTGACCAGGGATTAAGAAGGTAATCGAGATAGTTTTGCAGGGTCGCCGACCACGACTCGATCAATTGTGCCCAATTTGCCGGGGGGCTGGTCAGCTCGGATTTCTCCATCAGGGCCGCTTGCAGTCTATTGTCATATGTCTTTGTTTAGCATGCCGGAGCCGCAAAAGTCATCCGGAGTCATAGTCTTAACCAACGCTCAACGGACCACTATGTTGATTCCGCTTTGGAACCAGGATTGAGAAACCGATTGGAATATGTCAACACAAGTCGCCCTTTCAATTTGAGAGAACAGGCCGGGATTATTCATCACGCGGCTGTCAACAAACATAACTTCCAGTGACGCCGGAAAGCGGATGACGCCGTCATTGAGCATTTAATGGATGGAATACCGTCTCGTCCGCCATTTTTGTCTATCACCGGCTCCACGGAGCTGTTAATGCCGTGGCGCCGAGAAATAAAGGCCGTGCGTCCCGTCAAAGTTCAATGACCGATCGATAGCGTAGATGTTTTTCTATCTTTCCAAGACAATCTGGTTCTTTTTGCAGCCGACGAGCCTGCTCATGATCCTCATGGTCCTGGGGCTGGTCAGCTACCGTGGCGGGAGGCAGAAGGCGGGGCGGCGGCTTCTGTTGCTGGGGCTTCTGGGACTGATCCTGGCGGCTTTTTTACCATTTGGAAACTGGCTGATTTTGCCGCTCGAGGAGCGGTTTCTCAGGCCCGACCCGGCGACAGTCCGGGATCCGGCCGGAATTATCGTGCTCGGAGGCGTCCACGATCCGCTTATCGGCAAGAGCCGTGGCGTGCTGGCACTGAACGAGTCGGCAGAGCGGCTGGTCGTCGGCGCCTCCCTGGCGCGCAGATATCCCAACGCCAAGCTTGTGTTCACGGGCGGCAGCGGCGCGATTTTTCTGCCAAAATCCACGGAGGCGGAGGGCGTGCGGATAATTCTTCTGCTCGTTTTTGGCCTTCCAAAAGACCAACTTATTGTCGAGGATCGTTCCCGGAACACGTATGAAAATGCTGTTTTTACGCACCGGCTTGTCAATCCGGGGCAGCATGAAAAATGGCTATTGGTAACGTTGGCTTATCATGTTCCGCGTGCAATGGGGAGTTTCCTCAAGGCCGGTTTCAGCGTCATTCCCTGGCCGGTAGACTACCGGACGCGGGGCGCGGAAGATTTGGCGGTCTTTTTCGGCCAGCCGTCCGGAGGGTTGCGGCGTGTCGATGAGGCGGTTCGAGAATGGGCGGGTTTGTTTGTCTACTGGATAACGGGAAGGACAAACCGGTTATTTCCAGCGCCGCAAGGATGATGACCGACAGACTCCTCCTAAAGAAGAAATGAGGACGCGGTCCCGTTATTTCGGATAAACTCCGGCACGGGTAGATTTAAGAGCGTTAGATGGCGATATTGACGGATACTGCATGGGCGCGACATACGAGTCCGTGGAGCGTTTGGACCCGCTTCGTGGGCGGGGTTTTATTGTTCATTGCGCTTTACAATCATCTTTGGTGGCTGTTGGCAGGCATCGTCATCTTTCTATTGGTCAATCCCTTTGTCTTCCCCGAACCGAAGAGCAAGGAGAGCTGGGCGAGCCGGTCGGTGTTGGGCGAACGCATTTGGACGCAAAAATGGCGTTGCGATTTTCCGATGGCCGTCTCCGCATTAAGCGGACTGTTCGCTGTTCTGGCGCTTCTGGCGGCCTATATTCAGCTCTTCTGGCCGACAATCCTGACGGTCGCGCTGGCCATGTCGTTCAAACTGATTTTCCTACATCTGATGGTCCGCCTGTATGACGAGGAGCGTAGACAGCATTGGAAACAGCACCATGCCCCAGAACATCAAGATTGGCGTCAAGGCGCTCGTGGCCGAGGCCAAGGTGGAAATCGATGAAATAGAAGCCGTCGAGGCCATTGCCTTGCATGGCGATGACAATGTGGTGATTGTCGATCTCCGCGATATACGGGAATTGAAACGTGACGGAAAAATTCCCGGGGCTTTCCATTGCCCGCGGGGCATGCTGGAGTTCTGGATTGACCCCGAAAGTCCCTATCACAAACCGGCTTTTGCCGAGGATAAGCGCTTCATATTCTACTGTGCGTCCGGCTTGCGGTCGGCGCTGGCGGCGCAGGCGGCGCAACGGATGGGACTTGATCCGGTCGCCCATATTCCCGGCGGCTTCACAGCCTGGAAGAAGGCCGGCGGGCCCGTCGAATTTCCAGACTAAATTTTCCGTGCCGGCCGGTGTCACGTCTCATGTTATGGAGCCCCTTCCTGTGGAGATCTCATCGCCAACGCCATTCGGCGTGGTAGACTGGCGGCACGAACAATGCAGACATCAATAATTGGGGGCGGACGCGGTGACGGTCCATTTGCAAAAGCTATGCGTCGGGATTGAGTCGATCGAGCATCTTGCCGAACGTCAATCGGCGCGGCTCAAGCGGGAGGGTGAAATCGTCCATCGAACACGCATGGTTCCTAGGAGGCGGGACGAAATCGTCGGCGGCGGATCGATCTATTGGGTCATCAAGGGGAAAGTCCTGGCGCGTCAGAAAATTCGCGATATCGAAATCCTGACCGCGAGCGGCACGGGCAAAAGGTGCAAGATTGTCCTCGATCCTAAGCTGGTAGCCGTCAGGCCGCGCCCCAAGCGTGCCTTTCAGGGCTGGCGCTATCTTGAGCCGGCCGATGCGCCGCCGGATCTGCCAAAAGCCGCCGCCGTAGCCAGACTCCCCGAGACAATGCGCGCGGAGCTTGCCGAGTTGGGATTGATTTGAAGCGGACGATCCGGTTCACCAAGCTTTGCGGACGGCGAGATTGTCTATGAGGCGGGTCTTGCCGAGCATGGCCGCGGCGAACAGGCGTGCCTTTCCCGCGATCTTGCCGGTGATGGGTTTTAACGTTTCAGGATCGCTCAGCTCAAAATAATCAACCACGAAACCTGCTGATTGCAGTTTTCGTTTGGCAGCGGCCAGCACGGCTGCTGCGGTTTTGCCGGTGGCGAGCTTTTCGGCGGCGTCCGCAAGCGATTGAAAGAGAAGCGGCGCGATTTTCCGTTCGGCGGCGGAGAGATAGGCATTGCGCGACGACATCGCCAGACCGTCCGGTTCTCGGATGATCGGACCGGTGACGATCTTGACGGGAATATTGAGGTCGCGGACCAGCCTGCGGATAATGAGCTGCTGCTGGAAGTCCTTTTCGCCAAAGACCGCGATATCGGGAAGGGCCTGCAGCAATAGCTTCGCGACGACGGTGGCGACGCCGCCGAAGAAATGGGGACGCGAGACGCCGCAAAGCCTTTCGGAAAGTCCGTCGACCGAAACGCGCGTCGAAAAATCCGGCGGATACATCTCCTTGAGCGCGGGGGCGAAGACAAGATCCGTGCCGAGCGCCGCGAGAGAGGCCTTGTCGCGCATTTCGTCACGGGGATAGGTGGAAAAATCCTCGCTCGGCGTGAACTGTGATGGATTGACGAAGATAGTGACGATGGTCCGGTCCGCACGCCTTTTGGCAAGCCTGACCAGGGACAGATGGCCATCGTGAAGAGCGCCCATGGTCGGCACGAGGGCAACGCGCGCTCCCCGTTCTCGCCAGGACGACACGCGCCTTCTGAGAGCGCCGACGGTGCGGACGGTCGGAAGCCTAGCCGTCATGTTTCCGGTCTGACCTCAAAATGCCTCAAATTCCGGGCCGACACTAACAGTCAGGTGCCAGCTCCGGCAATGGTTTGCGGGCAGCATGTACACCGGTCGCCGGGTGGCGGAACCTCAATGATCAATTGGGTCCGGGCAATCTCTTGACGCCGCCGGGACCGGCCATAAGTGATCCGCATTCAATCGCACGACGCTATGGAAATTTGATAGTCTTGCGGTTAGAATCTTCGCGCAACAGGCCGGGGCCGGTTGTGGAAACGATCCACAATCGCACGACAAATCCGGCAAAGCTCTTGGGTCTCGATTAGCGCTTGCCGAATATTCGCATTCGAGGTTGTATTTTCGCCAAACCGAAGCTTGGCGAGACAAGGGACACCGATGAATGATTCTGTCTACACCATTGAACGCTATGTCGCGGACCTGCGCAAGATTGTCGCCCAGGAGACCGAGGACCAGAAAATCGTCGAAAAAGTCCGTCCTCTCGCCAAGAAATTCGCTGGCGCTCCCGGCTGGTTGAAGCAGGAGTATTGGAAATGCGACGAGCAGCAGGGCTTCGGCGTTCACCTGTTGCACGAGGAAAAAAATCACGACCTCGCCCTATTCGCCATTTCATGGCTGCCCGGTCGCGGCACGCTTGCCCATAATCACAAGACCTGGGCCGTTGTCGTCGGGATGCACGGCCAGGAACAGGAAACCGAATGGCGGCGTCTGGATGACGCGACAAAGCCGGGTTACGCCAAGCT
>CAYWBS010000286.1:0-4867 GCA_964456215.1 uncultured Hyphomicrobiaceae bacterium | reverse complement strand
AGCAGGATCGGCGCGTCTCGCAACAGCGCCCGCGCCAGGGCGAGCCGCTGGCGCTGCCCGCCCGACAGTGTCGCTCCGCCTTCGCCGAGACGGGTCCGGTAGCCATCGGGCAGGGCGGCGATGAACTCCTCGGCGAGGGCCGCCTCGGCGGCGCGCCCGACCTCCGCTTCGCCGGCCTCGCTCGCGCCGTAGCGGATATTCTCCGTCACCGTGTCATCGAACAGCACGGTATCCTGCGGCACCAGGGCGATATGCCGGCGCAGCTCCGTCAAGTCCGCCCGGTCGACGGCGACACCGTCAATCCGCACCGTACCGCCGGTGGCATCGTAGAGGCGGAGGAGAAGGTTGAAGATCGTGCTCTTGCCGGCCCCCGAGGCGCCGACGATGGCGACGGTCTCGCCCGGCTCGATGCGGAACGAAACGTTTCTGAGCGCGTGCTGATAGGGCCGGCTCGGATAGGAAAAGCTCACATCATCGAAGACGATCTCGCCTCTCGGCGGCGTTGGCATGGCCACGGGATTTTCCGGCGAGCGGATTTCCGGCCGGACCTGCAAGAGTTCCGCCAGCCGTTCCGCGGCGCCGGCCGCCTGCTGGATCTCGCCCCAGATCTCCGTCACCGCTCCCATGGACGCCGCCGCAAACACGGAATAGAGCACGAATTGGCCCAACCGGCCGCCGATCATGGCGCCGGCGAGCACGTCCTGGGCGCCGTACCAAAGCACGCCGACAACGCTCGCAAAGACGAGAAAGATCGCCAGCGCCGTCAATATGGCGCGGGCGCGCATGCGCGCCCGCGCCGCCTCGAAGGCGTCCTCCACGGCGGCGGCGAAGCGGCGGATTGCCGGGCGCTCATGGGTAAATGCCTGCAACACCCGGATCGCCGAAAGATTTTCGCTTGCATAGGCCGAGGCTTCGGCCAGCGTATCCTGGGCGCGCCGCGACAATTTCCTGACCGAGCGCCCGTAGCCGACGATCGGCAGGACGATAAACGGCGCGAAGGCGAGCACAAGCGCCGAGAGCTTGGGACTCGTCCAGATCATCATGGCGATCGCCCCGATCATCATCACCAGATTGCGGAGCGCCTGGGATGCGGCGGAGCCGACCGCCGTCTTGATCTGCGTCGTATCGGCGGTGAGCCGCGACATGACCTCGCCGGAATGGCTGTTCTCGTAAAAGACCGGGCTCAAGGCGGTGAGATGGGCGAAAATATCGGCCCTCAGGTCGGCCACGACCCGCTCGCCGAGCCAGGTCACGCAATAAAACCGGATGGCGCTGGCGAGCGCCAGCACGCCGCCCAGGACAATCATCATCGAAAAATAGTTGTCGATGAAGGCGACATTCTCGTCGGAAAAACCGAGGTCGATCATCCGCCTGACGCCCAGCGGAATGAGCAGCATGACCCCGGCGGCGGCGGCGAGGGCGATAAGCGCCACGATGAGCATCGCCTTGTGGCGCAGAATATAGGGTTTAAGCGCAATCAGAGGCCGAAGCGGCTGCCGCGACCTGCCCGGCGGAACCGGCGGCGGCGATCCTTCCTGTTGCGCCATGTCCTGCTCGGCCTTCGCTTCCGAGCCGCGGTGTAAAGACAAATCCCGTATTCTCCTCAGCTTAGGTCATGGACTGATCGAGCCGCCCGCCCACCAGACAATGCACGAGTGAACCTTCACAAGGCAAGACGTCAAACGAAGTAGGAGATAAACTTTTGACCTTCGCACTTCTCCCGTTGTCTCGGACCGGCACTTCCGATATAGGAAACCGGGAAACCGAATTTTGCCGCATTTCGTCCGGCCGCGGACTCCTTCAGGCCCTGGTACTTGACGGGCGCAAACAGGCGAGTGTCCGAAAATGAAGAAAGATATCCACCCCGACTACCATAAGATCAAGATGGTCATGACCGACGGCACCGAGTTCGACACCTATTCGACCTATGGCTCGGAGGGTGACAAGCTCAAGCTTGACATTGATTCGAGCACCCATCCGGCGTGGACCGGCGGCGGCCAGCATCTCATAGATCGCGGCGGCCGGTTGTCGCGGTTCAAGAAGAAATATGAGGGCTTCCTGAAATAGCCGGCGATTGCTCGTATAAAATAGTGTCAGGCGGCCCATAGGCCCGCCGTCGCGAAGATCCGCTGTCCGGCGCCCTGCTCTCGCCAAGCCAATGGCATCTTCCGCGCCCGACGCCGGAGACCTTTCCTGACGTTTAAGAAAGGTTAATTCCGCCCGCCACCGCCGCGCGCCGAAAATTCAACGTTTCTTAATTGCCAAGACGTTAAAAAATATAATTGGACGCAAATGAGAGCGGCGCGGAGAAGCCGCGGCCGCCCGAAAACCTTCCCGTCCCCGCCGGACGGGCAGAAAACTTTGGCTATCCATGGCGAAAATCGCTTTCGACAAATTGCGCTTCGTGGTCGTCGACGACAATACGCATATGCGCAGGATCGTCCGCACGCTGCTGCGGGCATTCGGATCCCGCGAGATCTACGAAGCCGAGGATGGCGCTTCGGGTCTCGAAGCGGTCGAAGCCTATTCCCCGGACATTCTGATTACCGACATCAAGATGCCGATCTTCGACGGGATCGAGCTGACGCAAATGATCCGCAATCCCGAGGGGCCGAAATACCCGTTTCTTCCGATCATCATCCTGACGGCCTATTCCGAGAAGAAACAAGTCATCATGGCGCGAGACGCCGGGGCGACGGAGTTTCTCTGCAAGCCCGTCTCGGCGACGGCGCTTTATCGCCGCATTCAAAACGTTATTGAAAATCCACGGCCCTTCATCCGCACACGGGACTTTTTCGGTCCTGACCGGCGCAGATACGCCAATCCGAACTACAGCGGCGAGGAGCGCCGGGTCTCGGACAACAAGGCCTATATCGTCGACCTGAATGCATTCAGCTAAGTGGCGATCGAAAATATGACGAACAACGACACAGATACGCCGCAGGCAGCCCCGGGTTGCACGGTCATCATTCCGCCGACCAGGCTGAAGGACAAGGCCCTCGTCCCCGGCAATGATTTCGGCTCCGACCGCGAAGCCATCAGGTTGGCCGAAGAGGCCCTTGAGGAGCTGTCCGTCAACTTCAAGGACTGGATCAGTACCGACATTGACAAACTGCGCCAGGCCCATCGGTTGGCGGAAGGTTCCGCGTTCGCCGAGGCGGGCGTCGATGCCCTTTTCAATGCCGCTCACGACCTGAAGGGTCAGGCAGGCACGTTTGGATATCCGATCGCCGGCGATATATGCAACTCGCTCTGCCAGCTCATCGACGGCCTGCCCGACAAGCGGCGCATTCCGCCTCTTCTGATCAAGCAGCACGTCGATGCCGTTGCCGCGATCGTACGCGAGGAAATCACCGACCAGGATCACCCGGTCGCCCGCGCGGTCTTCAAGAAGCTCCGCGAGGTCGCCATTGATTTTCAAACCAGGGAGCTCAAGCGCTTCAGGGATCAAAACCCCGAAGCCCAGGAGTCCGCCGGCGATAGTTCGGCCTCTCTGAAGTCAAGCGGCGCCAACTATTAGAGCGTGTTCATTTTAGATGGACAGGCGATAGGCCGCGACTGCGGCCCGGCGCGAGCGCCGCCTTGTCAGCTCTTCTTCTCAGGCGACGCAAACAGGCCGCCATCCAGGAACGACAGATCGGAAGGCGTCACGCGGACCGCGTTTGCCCGTGTCGGCACCGCCGGCTGCAGCGCCCTTTGCACGAGCTCGCGCCGCTCCGCCGGCGCTGAGCGCGCCGGGCGGATCTCGCCCGGATGCAGCGCCGCCGCTATCGCCTCTCCGATGCCGGCGATGTCATTTGTCTGCTGAACAATGGTGCCCCAGATGCCGACGCCGCCGAGCCCCGGCTTCGAAGCCGAACTCCCGGGAGACGGCTCGGCAAAGGCGAAGGTCTGCCCGAACGCCGCCGCGGGCCGGACTTCGACCTGCCACGGCCGTCCTCCGGTCGCATCGCCGGCCATGCCCGCGAATTCGGCATTGGCGTGACCGGCGACCAAATGTCCGTAGACTTGCGCGAGCGTTCGCGGTTTCGCCTTGCCGCCGAATATCGACGGGTTCGCGCGCGCGGCGGCGGGAAAATATTTCGCCGCATTGCCGTCCGGCCTGCCTGCCGCCAGCTCGATGAACCGCGTCGCCTCGCGGGGACCAAGAAAATGAGCGATATAGAGCTCGCCCCGCGTCGGCTCCCGGCCGAGCGTATTTGTCAAATATCGGGCGTTTTCCCTGGAGAACTCGCCGGCGACCAGGGCGGCGATATCGGGATCATTGCGCAGCTTGAGAATTTCATGGCGCATGCCGCGGTTGGCGACATGATAGGCTCCGTTGCGCGCCTGGACGATATGTTCGGCATAATTGCCGAGTCCCAATTGGGAACCGGCCTTCTTGATCAGACGGAACCAGGTGTCCTCGATGAACTGAAAGAGCCCGGCCGCCGTCGATTTCGCCGATTTGGCATTCGACTTGAAGCTGCTTTCGCGTTCGGCCGTCTTCAGCAAATATTCAAAATCCGCACCCGTCGCCCTGCTTGCTTTCCTGAGCGCGGCGGTAATCTGCGCCGGCACGTCTTGAAGGGGGGTGATGGCCATTGCGTGAGTGCTCCTGGCAGGGCTGCAAGTGGGCGACGAATCGTTGAACTTTTTTGTCGGCAACCGGCACGCTAGGTCTATATGGTGAACGAGACGTTAACAAATTGCTAACCCGCCGCGGCCGCCCGGAGGCGGCGCGGACAATAGGTTTTTGGAGGTATGATGGCCGCAGGACTTCACTTCGAGGCGTTCGAAATCGGGCAGCACTTCGTCCATCCCATAAGGCGCACCGTTACCGAGATGGACAATACCTTGTTCTCCGCGCTCACTCACAATCCGCAAC
>CAYWBS010000285.1:0-4875 GCA_964456215.1 uncultured Hyphomicrobiaceae bacterium | reverse complement strand
CCCTGCATTCGACAAGCATTGCCGAAAACGGTCAGCTTCTGATCGCCGGCGATGGCCTTGAGGTGTTCATGCGCCCTGATCCTGCCCGCTGCCCGTCACCAGACTTTCCGCAGTCCGCGCACCCCCAGGCTCCGGCGGTCGCTTCATGAGGCTCGCCCTCTTCCAGCCGGATATCCCGCAAAACACCGGAACGCTCCTCCGCATGGCCGCATGTCTAGGGATCGCGGTTGATATTATCGGGCCGGCGGGTTTCGATTTAACGGACCGCGCGCTCAGACGCGCCGGCCTCGACTATCTCGACAAGGTCGACATGACTCGCCACGTATCATTCCCCGTCTTTCGAGAAAGCGTTCTCAACGGCCAAGACCGGCGCCTGGTTCTGCTGACCACACGCGGGGAGGTGACCTATTGGGACTTCGACTATCATACGAATGATATCCTGCTCGTTGGACGGGAAAGCGCCGGCGTGCCGGAATCCGTTCATCGCCTCGCCGACGCCCGGCTCCAGATCCCCATGCAACCAGGCCTGCGCTCTTTGAATGTTGCCGTGGCGGCGGCGATGGTGACCGGCGAAGCGCTGCGGCAATTACGGAATAAAAACTAAGCCGGGGTTCGCTTTGGGAGAGCCGTCCGGCAATTCCGCCCGCCATTCCGAACTCTTCCGATATTTGTCATTGATCGCGACCGGCCCGGAAGAAATTTCGCGCAGAAGCTTTCGGCGAACCGCATCCGGGTAGTCCGCAAAACGGTCGGCGCTCATTACAAAGGAGCCGTTGCCGCCGATGACGTGCTTTTTGAAGTAGGACTTCAGCTCCGGATCGTTGGCCAGGATAGCCAGACCGTTAATCGTAGCGCCGCCGAGGATCACGGCGTCGCGTATGAGATGCGGAGACCAGCCTTCATTGCTCCTGCCGTCGCCCGAGATATCGATAACGCGGCGGCGGCATCTGGCCGGCAATTTTTGAAATAATCTGTTGGCAAAACCGAGCGCTTCACCAATGGCGGTCGCGTAATGGTCGTAGGCGCGGGACCGACTTTCGATTTCCGCCGCGAAGACCTGCAGTCCGGCGCGGTTTGTCAATCGAGTCCACGGCACAATCTGGAATTGCTGACCGTTTCCGCTCCAATGCATCACGGTCACATAAATGCCTCCGACCGTCTCGATCGCGTTGGCTATATCTTCGGATCTGAACGCCTCCGCGAGACCGCTCATTTGCAGATCATACTCATCGGAATCGATACTCCCGGAAACGTCAACGGCAAGAACCAGCGCAAGCGCGCATCTTTGATTTTCCGCGGTCGCCGCCTGGCAAAATAGAACCAGGAACGCAGCAATCAGATAGAAATAGATACTCAAACGACCGCATGACAATGGCTTGCACGCCTTCTATTTCCGTTCAAGGAATGAATAAATCGCGACTATAGGCACAAATTCTCCCTCATGCATTGTGGGAATAGCCGCGGTTACATCACAATCATTTGGCCTGTGGCTGGCGACACCACTTGCGCAAGCATGGATATTCGCCAGTTACGACCACCGCCAAAGCGCCAAGGAACCGGCCGCGGCGAGCACGACAAAGCACGAAAACGCCGTGATCCAGGCAAATAGGTCCGAAGTGCCGCCGCCAAGATCCAAGGCGAAACCGAAGACCACCGGCCCCAGAAACGCGCCGCCGAAACCAAGAACCGCATGGAGCCCGAGGACCTTGCCGCGGTTCGCCGGATCGCAGGCCTCAAGCAGGCCGGCATTGATGGCGCCGGAATCCGCCGGCACCAGCACGCCATAAGCAATCAGAAGACCTAGAACGGCAATAACAGGCCCCTCCGCGACCCCGGTCAGGGCGAAGCCAACCAGGGAAGATGCGATCATAATGACGATGATGGTAATTCGGCGATCAAAGCGCCGCGCCACCTCATTGGCAAGTATAACGGCCGGCAGTCCGGCTATGTTGACCAAAGCGGCCACGGTCGCGGGATCAAAGGCGGGATTCGCACCGCTCCGCGTTCCTGCGCGCGCCTGGACAAATGCCAGAAAACCCACGATCCAGGCACGCATTGCCGAGGACTCGGCGTTGTGGGTACAATAGGCGAGCATATAGGAGAGCACGCGCCTGTTGGCGAGCACCATGCGCGGATCGAATGCCGGCAGCATTCCTGCCGCCGCCGTAACTTGCCGAGGCACCAATACGAACCAAGCCAGAAGGGCGCCGAGCAACGGCCCTAGCGCCAATACAACGAACACGGCCCGCCAGCCAGTCATGGCGGCAAGCTCTCCGGTTACCAGAAACGAAAAAGCCGCTCCGGAAGTGAAAGTTGCCGTATAGAAAGCCGCCGACCGATCCCGTAAGTCGTCCGGCACGGCATCGCCGACAGCCTTCAGACCCGGCATATAAGTGCTCGCGAACCCGATGCCTTGAAGGAGCCGCCAAAGGCTCGCCGATACGGCTCCGGTCGCCAGGAGCCCAAATCCAAGGGTTGCGGCGGCCATGAGAAACATGCCGGCAAGGAAGATACGCCGCGGATCGAAGCGGTCCGTCAACGCCGACAAGACCGGAACGGTTGCCACATACCCGGCGAAAAATACGCCGCTGATCCACCCGGCGGAACTTGCCGAAAGTCCCCATTCGCTTTGAAAGGTGGGCAGCAAAGCCGGAAAGGACACAAACGAAGTCATGCCTGAGACCATGGCCAGGAACATTCCCGCCGTGACGATCACGGGTGATTTTTGCGTCATACCGGCCGTTACGAATGGCGCCACCGCATTGCCGGCGGCGGTGACCCATAGCACAAGCCAATGATTTGCGGTATGTCGTCAGACCCTGCGAACAGAAAACGTCCTTTGAGGCTTATTGGTGAGAGACTTTATGAAACCGACAGTCGGTCGGCTGGATGATCTTCCTCGAGTGACGCTCGGACACACGCCGACGCCAATCGAAAAACTCGACGATCTGACGGCCCGCAACAAATCAGCCAACATTTACGTCAAGCGTGACGATTGCACCGGCCTGGCGTTTGGCGGCAACAAGGTTCGTCAGCTTGAATTCTATCTCGGTGCCGCCCGGGGCGAAGGCGCGGACACGATCCTGGTTACCGGCGCGGTTCAATCAAATTTCGTGCGCCTTGCAGCGGCCGCGGCGCGAAAGCTTCGAATGGACTGTCATATTCAGCTTGAGGAACGCGTTTCCAAAAATGACCCGAATTACCGGAATTCGGGCAATGTGCTTCTAGATCGACTGCTGGGGGCAACGCTCACCGCATATCCGGACGGCGAGGATGAAGCCGGCGCTGACCGGCGGCTCGAACTGATTGCCAGCGACCTCCGCAAAAGCGGCCGCCGGCCCTATATCGTTCCGCTATCTCCTGGCCATCCGCCGCTCGGTGCACTTGGCTATGTCGATGCGGCGCGTGAAATTCTAAGGCAGTGTGCGGATTTCAACCTCGAATTCGACGAAATGGTCGTCGCGTCCGGAAGCGGCAATACCCATGCCGGACTATTGTTTGGCCTCAGGGCTCTGGGATCGAAGATGCGCGTCACTGGCGCATGTGTCCGCCGGAACGCCGATCTGCAATTCGCCCGCATCCGTGACAGATGCCGGGAAATCTCGAAACTCCTCGGCACAGCGTCGATCGTCGGCGATGACGATATCATTTTGACTGACGAGTTTTTGGCTCCGGGCTACGGCCGGCTGAACGACGCCGCCTTGAAGGCGATCCGCCTGGCGGCGCTGGACGAGGCGCTCATTCTCGATCCCGTCTATACAGGCAAGGCAATGGCATGCGCCCTTCAGCGCGCCAAGGCCCTCGAACCCGGACAGTCATTGCTCGTGATCCACACTGGCGGCACGCCCGCATTATTTGCCTATGCAAATGATCTCGCTGCGGCTTTGTCCCATCCACAGGAATTGAAATGACATATGCAGGGGGCGTCCCGCGCTGACTACCGCCGACGCGCGCCGGCACGCGTATGGCCATCTTCAGTGGCGAACCGGCCGACGACCTGTTGCCTGACGTCGGGCACCAGGTTCGGATCGGCAAGCAGGCGCTCCTCCTCCTCTTCCAAAATGGCAAGGAACAGATTGCGCAAAAAATCATCCGCGGCGATTCTCGCCGCATGCCGGGCGCCGACGCAGGAGCGGATAATACTGACCAGCCGGTCGGCCGCATTGAGACGTCCCCACAAATAGTCATGTTCTCTCCAGCTTCGATTGAAAAATGCGCCAAACGAGAAGAGTTCCATACCGCGAAGCGTTACCGGTTCGGCGGAAAGACTGAGGGCGTCCTCCGGACTGATCCGGTCGACCAAAATCTCGTTGATTCCCGAGAGATCCGTCGACTGCAGGAACGGAAACGTGATCAAGTCATAAAACGCAAATCCAATGTAGGCCGTGATCAGCTGGCGCCGCAGTTCCGGCGATAGATAGTTCAGCGCCATCACCGAAAAAACATCGTCGTGGTAACAATCAAGCGACGTAAGGTCCATCCGCTCCTGGATAAGAGACATAAGCGCTGCAATTCGAGCAACTCCTTTGTGCGACGCCCGTGCGGCACGCCGCGCCGCTTTGCAGATTTCGTCTGAATACGCTTCTGCCTTCCACCTTTCCTCGAGTTGCTCAATCAGCTCATAGAACGTGGCCTTGAGTTCGTCGATAGCACCGACCCAGGATTCGAATGCTTCCGAATCGTCTTGCTTGTAGAGCAGGTTGAGACGGCGGATAACGAAACGCAGGCGGCGAACGCGGTAATCGACATCTGTTTTCCTGAGAAAGTCGATGAGCAGCGCTGATCTCCCATTGTCCTCCCCGTCTCTCTGCCGGGTATCGAATGTGTGAATCCAGGCCTCCAATGCGGCGTAGAACTTGTCCGGGTCGGCCTCTG
>CAYWBS010000284.1:0-4876 GCA_964456215.1 uncultured Hyphomicrobiaceae bacterium | reverse complement strand
TTGAATGCCGAATGTAATCATCAGGCTGAGCACGGGTTCCCTGGTGAAGTTGGTCATGCCGTTATACGTGGTCCAGCCGGACGCTATGGACAGTATCAGACCGGTTAGTCCCAATAAGGCCAGCCGCCAATTCGTCAGAAAGTCGGCACGAATCTTTCGCAGCAGACTTTCGATTAGCGAAGAACCAATTTTGGGCAGAGTCGTAGCTTGTGCCTGAGACATGGGCTTCCCGCTTTCACCGCATCAACGAATTATCGCCAATTCTTTGCTTCGACCCAAGTGCAAAGACAAAGGCGCTTGGATAAAAGACATTGGGCAAGACATGCGGCAAGGTCTTCCACTTAAGTCACTGTGCGGGTAGGGTAAACCTGAAATCGCGGCTCAATAGGGACCAGCTGTGTTGATCGGTCTTGTCAAAAGGTAAAGATCATGGCTGACGTCAAAATCTTATTCCAAAATTCTCTTAGCTGGGTCAGGAACGCCCTGTTTTTGAGCGGCCTTGCGGCATTTTTGACATGCGCATATGCAGAGCCCCTCTCTGCGCAAGAGCGCAACCCGACGCCCGACGCTTGGAATGTGCAGGTCCGAGCGCCCTGGCAGATGAGGTGCCGGCTCGTTAGTGTCGGAGGACAGAGGCGGCAGGCCTGCACGGCAAAATTTAGTCGAATCGATAGCCGGACGCGCCGGGTTCTGGCGGTCGTGACGCTGCGCTCCATTGAAGGGCGTAAGGACGTTTCCTTGCGGGTTAGGCTGCCCGGCGGCGGCCTGGTTCAGAACCGCGGCGTTCAGGTGCGCATTGACAATGATGCCAACGTTATCCGCTTGCCTATCACCAATTGCGGGCGGTCCGGCTGTATCGCAAACACCCGACTGACAGGCGCTCAACTCGCCCGTTTCCACACTGGGCGAACTCTGCAATTGCTTGCGGTCGGCCAACGCGGCGAGCCGGTGGTCGTGGCCGTACCTCTGATCGGCTTCCCGAGGAATTTTGGTGTCCCCAGGCCGGCAGTGGTCGGGCTTCCCCAAGGCCGGGCGCAAACGCCCTCCAAGGAGTCCGCGCCGGCACTGGAAGCTCCGCCGCCGCGAGCCGCAAAGCGCTATTACCGTCAAGGCGCGCCTGCAGAAAGGCAGGCGGCCCCTTCCGCCGGGACGAGAATGGGTGCGGCACCGCCCCCTTCGGTCAAGATGGAGTCGGCTCCGCCACCTACTTCCATGAGAAAGTCGGCCGCACCGCCCCAGCAATTGACTGCCAGAGCGCCACCACCGGCCCCTTCGGCCAGTGCAGAGCGTGCCGCGGCTCCGCCGCCTGCGGCAAATGGCGCGGCCTCACGTGAGAGCGCGCGGAGGCGCGCGTTTCGGGGGCCGCGCGAGGTGCCGCCTGACCAGCCCTATGCGGTCGTCAAGGTTTATTACGCAACGGACCGGCAGAAGACAGGGAGCGGCGAGCCCGCGGAGCGCTATGGCGTCGATCGCGGATCGGTAAGCTACGGGTATTGCACCGTCAGCATTCCGCGCGATCATCGCCTTGGCGAGTTGGAGGCGCCTTCGCTTTGGCGCTTGGAGTTCAGCGAGAACCCCGAGGAACACGTCGTTCTGCTGTCGGTCTCGGAACAGCAGAAGTCGGCGTTTTTCGACGACGTGCGCAACGCCATCAATAACTCCAGCGGTCAGTCGGCATTCGTGTTCGTCCACGGCTACAACGTGTCGTTCAAAGATGCAGCCCGGCGGACGGCGCAGATGTCCTACGATCTCGGCTTTGATGGGGCGCCGGTCTTCTATAGCTGGCCGTCGCAAGCGCAAGTCGCCTCCTATGTCGTCGACGAGACGAACGTTGCCTGGTCGCAAACGAATTTGAAGGAGTTCCTGCGCGACTTTGCCGAGCAATCGGATGCCAAGAATATCTTCCTCATTGGGCACAGCATGGGAACGCGCGCCTTGACGGGGGCGCTCAAGGATTTGTTCGTAGAGTATCCGGAGGTCCGCCCCAGGCTGAAAGAGATTATTCTCGCTGCTCCGGATATCGATGCCGACATTTTCAAGCGTGATATTGCGCCGCGGATCAGGACACCTAACCGGTCGATTACGCTTTATGCCTCGTCCAATGATACGGCGCTGATAGCGTCGAGAAGGTTCCACGGTTACCAACGGGCCGGCGACACGTCCGGGGGCGTCACAATCGTCGAGGGCGTTGACACCATCGATTCCACAGACGTCGAAACCGGCTTTATCGGTCACGCTTACTATGCCGAAGCCAAGTCCATCGTGACGGACATATTTAATCTGATACGTTATGGAAAACGGCCGAGCGAACGCCAGGGCCTCGCTCCCGTTGCTTCGGCCGGGGGCCAGTATTGGCGGTTTCTAGCAGCTAACGATAGGCGTCGTTAGGTGCGGCGATCCGGTTCGGCAATTGGAAAGATTTCCGGTTGAATGGACCGAAAACGGGGGTTCTATTCGGCCAATTTCTCCAGGAGATCCGCCGTGGCGATGCTTGCCGTGACCATCGCATCATGACCGGTCGGCAATTCGTAGACCGGCCAGCCGAGATCGCGCGCCCGTTGCCGGGGGCCTTCGAGCGGCCCATAAATTGGGTCGGTGCAGACTATGTAGGATACCGGCCGTCCATTACCGATCGGTTGCTCCAATCTAAGTTCCGATTGATAAGTGCCCAGAGGATGCGGCGTCAGTTTTTCCGATACCCACGCCTGGTCGTCGGGATCGGATATTCCGAACGCCGAAGCCGGCGGGACCGGAAGACTGACGCCCCCGCTGCTTTCATTTGCCGCCTTCAACCGGGCATCGACAATAGGCTTCGCGATTTGGCTGAAAGGCGATTCGCCATCAAAGAGAACCATCGCGTCGAGATAGATGAGGCGTGAAATCCGATCCGGCATCCGGTCGGCAACGCCGCTGATCGGGCCGCCCGCAAAACTATGTCCCACAAGAACAACATCCCTGAGGTCATCCCACTTCAGGACATTGACGATATCCTCCACAAAGACGGAAAGTTTGATGGATTTCGACAGCAAATGCGATCGCTCGCCGAGCCCGGTCTGCGTCGGGGTGACGACGCGATGATGTCTGCCCCGAAGAATATCGGCCACCCTCTGCCAGCACCACCCGCCATGCCAGGCGCCATGGACAAGGACGAATGTCTTCGGCTCTTTCCCTTTGGTCATGCCGGATTTGTTGAAAGGCCTCTAAAATGGTTGATCCAGCGCACGGCACAGGAAACGCATGAGCGGACGCGACGCTTTGAACGCATCCGTGACCTCATCGGCAAATGCCGCGGTCGAAGCCCGGCGCACCGTGCCCTCGCGGATCGCGAAGAAGCTTTTCCGTTTGATATCGTCGATGTGAGGCAGATCCTCGGCGAAGCCCCTCGGCGGCCGTGTCAATTGTTCACCGCGAATGCCGTCAAAATGGCCGGCGAATCTGGAGTTCTTAATGACCCGGCGCCACTCGTTTGCGTTTGCGGCGATGGCGGTACGAATTTTCTTTAGCGCTTCGCCCTGAGGCAACCAGATGCCGCCGCCATAGAATACCTCGTCGGGCGCCAGATGAACGTAAAACCCGGGTGCATGCGCGTCCTTGCCGTTTTCGTGGCGAAAATGGCAGCCGGCATTTTCCTTGTACGGCCGTTTGTCCTTTCCGAAACGCACGTCACGATAGATGCGAAACATAGAGCCGCCGGATTTGCGCGGATCGGCAACAAAATGTGGTGAGATTTTCCTGAGCCGGGTGCCCATTTCCTGGATAAACGCCAGTATCGGAGTTACGATCTCCGCTTCATAGCGCGCCTTATTCTCCATAAACCAGGATTTGTCGTTGTTTTCCGAAAGCTCCCGGAAAAAATCAAAAAATTCACTTGGAAAACCTTTGAAGTCGCCCATTTTTCTCAAACCATCATAGCCGTTGGCCATGCCTTAAAATGGCTAAAGCTCATCCGCATCGTATGATACCGCTGACCGGCGTTGCCGCGTTGATCTTTTGGAAATGGTGACCAATTAGAACGAAATCGGATCAGATCAAAATATTGCCGCGGCTGGTCGGGAATTCTGGCGGGCTTTCTTGTCGCGAGGCTCCAGTCCACAGCAATTTTTTTGATTTACCTTTCCGCCGAGAAACGCCACCTTCTTTGTGACACGAATTTATGCGTTAATATACAAGATGTTCGACCGTTAATTCGCAAAGCTGGGGTGCATGCAAAAGACGTGACGTATTTGACGACGAAGAACCTGGACCGTGATCCGATCGAGGTCATTCGCATTCGGAGCCGGTTAGACTTTGCTCTCGCGCAATCTGGCCTTCGAAAGCATTTCGCAGTGCGGATGGCTCTGTGCGGCGCTGCGCTGCTCGTCGGACTCATGTTGCTATTCGACGGGCAGGCTTGGGCGAAGGACTGGCGTGATGATCTGCTGGGATTCTCGGCACTGGGCAACAAAAAAATCAAAACACCCGAGGACCGCATCTCTGAGCGTAAAGAACTCCGGAGACAGCTGTCCCTCAGGATGACGACAGAGTTTAATTCCCTGGCCCCGCTTATAAGTCAATCCACGATTACGTCTATGATCGGGACGATCCAGCGTTACAGAAAAATCGTAGCTGCCGGAGGTTGGTCAAAAATTCCGGGGGACAGGATTCTTCGGACCGATTCAGGAAACCAGGTGCTGGAATTGCGCCGCCGTCTGTTCATGGCGGGCGATCTTCCGAAGTTTCGGCGGCGAAGAGGGTTTATTTTTGACGACGAACTGGAGGTGGCGATTGCTCGCTTTCAGAAGCGACATGGGCTACGGATCAGCGGTTTTGTCGACAAACAGACCCTCCACGCTCTGAATATCCCGGCCGATGAGCGTCTCAAGCAACTGGAGCTCAA
>CAYWBS010000283.1:0-4899 GCA_964456215.1 uncultured Hyphomicrobiaceae bacterium | reverse complement strand
GACAATGGATTCCGCGTAGGCATATCCGTGAAAAAGGCCAGCCACAAAAAACGCTATGACAAGATAGACAAGATCTACAGGTCTCCTTGAAAAGACGAGGCTACCGGCAAACGCAACGCTCACCGCGACGGCAATTTCACTGAAGCCGATGTCCAGACCACATAAATGCAAGCCTGCGCCGGCAAGCGAACCGGCGATCATGCCGAGCGGCGCCATCAACCGGCACTCTGATATTCCTGCCACAATCCCGGCGCCGATGATGAAGGCGAAATGGTCGAGCCCGATTATCGGATGTACCAGGCCGGACAACAGTCCGTCGAAGGCGCTCGCCGGGATTTTTCCACCCATCAAATGGTGAGCGAATGCGACCGTCGGCGTCAATCCGGCGGCAGCCAACGCCGCTAAAGCTAAGCAGCGTCGAGAGCACGGAACATCGCGGGATATCAATTTTGGCATGACGGATCTCGAAAAATATATTGTTAGGCAGTCGACAAGTTTTCGGACAACGCGCGGGGCTTAAGGTGCCCTGGGAACCGTGACGCCGATCATGGCGTCGCGGGTGACGAGCTCCGCCAATGCGTCTTCGTCCAGGTCTTCCGTTCCGTCCGGCCGACGGGGCAGAACCATATAGCGAAAGTCCGCCGTACTGTCGTGAACGACGATATCGACGTCATCGGCGATGTGCGTTCCAAACTCCGCCAGCACCGCCCTCGGCTCTCTGACGACGCGGGACCGGTAGGCGCGCGACTTGTACCAGTCCGGAGGCAGACCGAGCAGGAAGCGCGGGTAACAGGAGCAAAGGGTACAGACGATGACGTTATGGACTTTGGTCGTGTTCTCCACGGCTCTGATGGGAATCGGTCCGGCATCAATGTCGAAGGTGGCCGCGGCGTCATTGACGCTGGCGAGCAATTTCGCCTTGAATCGGGGATCGCACCACGCCCGGGCAATGAGCCTGGCGCCGAGCGCCGGGGTTGTGCCGTCGATTATTTCATATTGAGTACGCAACTCCTCGGCAGACACGATATTCTTTTCCATGAGCAGTTCGCATACCGCCATCGCCATCGACTGGTGATGGGTCAGGGGCTTGTCCTCAAGGTCCGGCTGCTTTGGGTGCGGGTGAAGGGGGTCATGGTGATGATGATCCGGGTGCTGATCGCTCATGATGTCTCCTCCGCCGGCTCGAGCCAATTCTCATACAAATCCAAGACGACGCTGTGCTTCCGCTCCGTCCGGTCGTCCGGCCAGAGCTCATTCCGATCAAAAAGAACGCGGTAAAGGGTGAGCCTGGCGCCGCCCCTCCGCCCATAGGCCAACTCTTCCGGATTGCCGAAGGCGCCTGCGACCTCCTGAACCGTCCCAATGCGGCCACGCACGAATGACGGCGTGCGCACATGGCCCGGCGGCCTCCAGGCATGCACACGCACCCGGTCATAGGGTGCGAATTTCGGCGGATTCACGCCGTCTGCCGCCATTTCTTCTCAACCTCTTCCATTTTCCGGCCAAGTTCCTCGACCGTTATCACGCCTTTGGCAAGCAGATTGTTGGTTATCGACGCAATCCACCGCTCATAATAGCTCAACTCCTCATAGGCGCCCGGTCCAAGATCCTCGATACCGCGGCGTAACTCGTCGACCGTCATGATCTGCCGTTTCTTGTCGGAAACAAGCCGCAGTATTGCGTCGACGGTTTTTTCCCACGGCGCCAGATTGTGCTCGGTTGTGTCGACGGGCCCAGCTTCGGCGCCGCCCAAATCGTGGGGCCGGGGGGCGTTGGACATTTCCTCCTCCCAGGTTTCTTTGCGCGAGAGCGGTTACGACGAATTCAAACATGCACGACTGTCGGTCGAATGACAATCTCCTTGAAGTGCCGGCATGAGCATTCGACAAACAACGCCCTTTCGTCTTCATTGCGCCCACAGATGGGCAACTGGAACGTTCCCGCCCAAAGCGCAGATCCTGTCGATGAATCACCAATATTGGAAGTTAGCTTTTATTTGCGCAAAGCCTGGATTTTGGATATGGCGCCAGGAATTTCTGTCGTCTATCCTGTGTCGTGCCGGCATGTTTCACCGACACGAAAATGTCATGATCAGTGGTGCGAGGACACTTGGGCTATGAGACTTCTGCAAAACATCGATGCCTTTCTTGGGATCATTGTCAGCCTAATTACCTTGGTCGGTTTTCTCGGGATCATGCTGAAAGGGCGGAAGAACGCTTCCGGCCAGGCGGTGGAAACAGCCCCGGCCCGGCGCGACGGATTCCGGTTGCCGATGGTTCTCTTTGCCATAGTTGCCGTCGCCGGTCTTGTCATGCTCGGATGGTCGGCGCTCAAGGGGGGCGGCCGCGACGGATATTCGCGGTGGAATGGGGGCGGCGGTCCCGCCGGCTATTTGTGGCGTTCTTCACGCGAGCGGGCAGGAAGATAGAGCCCGCGCTGCCGGTCGCATCCTTTGGGGTTCTACGTATCGGCGCCGCCATTCACCTGCAGCATTTGCCCATTGATAAAGGCGCCGCCTTCGGAAACCAGCAATGAGACGGTCGCGGCGATTTCTTCCGGCGACCCAAGGCGCCCTAAAGGTATTTTCGATTTTTGCGACTCGATATGCGCCGCCATCGCCGGATCGCTGCGGTCGCCGGCTATCGGTCCAGGTGAGATGATATTGGCGGTAATGCCATTCGGACCGAATTCGCGGGCCAGAGCCTTGGTGAGCCCCCAGGCCGCGTGTTTCGCGACGGAGACGTGCGGTCGGCTTGCATAACCCTGCATGGCGTTCATGCCGGCGAAATTGATGATCCGCCCCCAGTTCTGCGCCACCATATGCCGAAGACAGGCCCGCGAAAGCCAGACGGCGGACGTGAAGTCCACATCCATTACCTTGTTCCATTCTTCTTCCGACATCTCAAGGAATTTGCCCGACGGCCTGATCGCGGCATTATTGATAAGGACGTCAACCCCGCCGAACCTGTCGATTGCCGCTTGCGCGATCCCTTTCGCCTGTTCCGATATGCCGACATCGCCCATAGCCACCAGAGCTTCGACGCCGAGAGCTTGGACTTGGTTTGCAACGGCATCGCAAGCAGCCCGGTTCGACGAACCATTGACGACGATATTCAACCCATCTTTTGCGAGTGCCAGTGCCATCGCCCGGCCGATATTTCGGCCCGATCCTGTAATGAGCGCCGTTCGGCGGCCTTCGGACATGTTTTCCTCCTAACAATCAAACCCTTTTCGCGGGGATAGAACAGTGCAGCATTTCTACGTGATCGAGCCTTGAAGAGGGAAATAATTCGCCGGCCACAAGACCCCCTCAAGAGACACAATCGCAAGCGCCACAGCAGCGCCGGCAAATCTGCGCCTCCCTATCATAAACGGCGGACGGAGCTTTCACTCCGTCCGCCAATAATGTCGATTGTGGACCCCGTTACTGCGAGCGCAGCTTCGGATCGAGCACGTCGCGTACTGAATCGCCGAAGAGGTTAAAGCCGAAGACGGCAAGACTGATGGCGATACCGGGCCAGACAGCAACCCATGGCGCGCTCTCCGCATATTCCTCCGCCCCGCCTTGCAGCATGAGCCCCCAGGCGGGCGTCGGCTCCTGAACACCCAGGCCGAGATAAGAGAGCGACGCTTCCAGCAGGATTGCCTGTCCGACGAAAGCGGTAATCATGATCAGATAAGGCGCCATGACGTTTGGCACCATATGACGCATGATAATCCGCGCGTGACTGTAGCCGAGCGCCCTCGCGGCATCGACATAGGGGATTTCGCGAATGGAAAGCGCATTCGAGCGCACGACACGGGCGCACCGCGGAATGAACGGGATCGTGATGGCAATGATAACATTCTGCACGCCGGTGCCGAAAATCGCGACCACCGCCAGCGCCATGATGATCAGCGGGAATGCCATAAAGACGTCCATGACCCTTTGGAAAAAGAGATCGAAGCGGCCGCCGAAATAGGCGCTCATGACCCCCAGTACCAGGCCGATCGTCGCGCCTATGAATGCCGTCGTGAACCCGACGAAGAGCGCCGTGCGCGCGCCGTACACGATTCGCGTGAACAAGTCCCGTCCGAACTGATCCGTTCCTAACAGGAAGTCGGCGCCGGGCGGTGTCAGCATATGCTCGAAGGAATTGACGACCGGATCATAGGCCGTCAAATATGACGCAAAAACCGCCATAATGACCATTAGCAAAACGATCCCGGCGCCTATGGCACCGACCGGCTGCTTTCGGAGCAGGTCCTTTGCAACAACGAGGATTGGCCGCTTTTCAGCCAGTTCCTCAATTTGCGAGTCAACAAAGACTTCGGATGTTGTGGCCATGGAATTTCTCTCTAGCTATATCGGATCCGCGGATCCAACCAGGCATACATGACGTCCACGACAAAATTCGTGAATACGAAGACGATCACCACAATCATGACCAAGTATTGGGTCATGGCGAAATCTTGGTTTAGGACGGACTCGACGAACAGCTTACCGAGGCCATTCAGATTGAAGACCTGTTCGGTCACGACCAGTCCACCCATAAGGAACGCAAATTCAATGCCGATAATGGTGACGACCGGCAACAGAGCATTCTTCAATGCGTGACGATTGATGATGAGCTTCTCCAAAAGTCCCTTCGCGCGCGCCGTGCGCACATAGTCCTCGCGCAGCACTTCGAGCAATGTCGAGCGTGTCATGCGGGTTGCAACAGCGGAATAACGGTATCCGGTTGCCACGGCCGGCCAAATCAATTGGCTTAGATTGCGAGCGGGATCCTCCCAGATCGGCACATAGTCAATAGGCGGCATCCAGGGCACTCCAAACCAGGCCTGGGTAAATATCAACAGGCCCAGAATAATCATGATGCCGAGCCAAAAAGAGGGAATGGCGATCCCGGCAATCGAGAA
>CAYWBS010000282.1:0-4917 GCA_964456215.1 uncultured Hyphomicrobiaceae bacterium | reverse complement strand
CCGGTCAAGGCATTCAACAGGCTCGACTTCCCGACATTCGACCGTCCGGCAAAGGCGATCTCGCCTAGGTCGCCGGCTGGCAAATTGTCCATCCGGATAACACCTTTGACAAATGTACAAGGCGATTGAAAGAGCTCGCTTCCCGCCTGAAGCGCTGCCTCATCGAATGCCATGAAGTGTGACGAGGTTCGAATTTTGCCTCTTCCGTCAAGACTGCCTTGGGCCGAAAGCTCTCTCTGACGGGTTTCTATCACGTCTTTCCTGAACCGCGCGCCCAGATCTTGTTCAATCCAAGATTTTCGAACAGATCGACCTTAACGCCTTGCCGCGACATGATCACCCATTGCTGGATGATCGATAAGAGATTGTTCCAGGCCCAATAAATCACCAGACCGGCTGGAAAGCGGGCGAGCATAAATGTGAATATGACCGGCATCCAGGCGAAGATCTTTTGCTGAACGGGATCGGGCTGCTGCGGGTTGAGCCTCATCTGCACCCACATCGTGACGCCCATGATCAGCGGCCATACGCCGATCATGAGAAATCCCGGGGGCTGCCATGGGATCAAACCGAACACATTGAAGAACGTTGTCGGATCCGGCGCGGAGAGATCCCTGATCCAGCCGAAGAATGGCGCGTGCCGCATTTCGATCGTAACGAACAGAACTTTGTAAAGCGCGAAGAAAACGGGGATCTGGATGGCGATCGGCAGGCACCCCGACATCGGATTTACTTTCTCCTTTTTGTAAAGCTCCATCATCGCTTGTTGCTGGCGAACTTTGTCGTCCGCAAAGCGCTCACGAATCCGCTTCATCTCCGGCTGCAGCTTCTTCATTTTGCTCATCGACACATAGGATTTATTGGCGAGCGGAAACATGACGAGCTTAATGAGCACCGTGACGAACAGGATCGACAAGCCAAAATTGCCGAATATCTTGCCAAAATAATCGAGAGCGTAAAAAAGCGGCTCCGTCAGAAAATAGAACCAACCCCAGTCGATCATCAGCTTGAAGCGCTGGATATTGTAGGTCGCGCTATACCTGCTGATCAAATGAACCAGCTTGGCGCCGGCGAACACCCGTCCCGTGATTTCGGCTTTCCCGGCGGCGGGAACCGTGACCGCATCGAGTAGATAGTCGGTTTGGTAGGATTGCTTCTGGTTGCGCTCGATGCCGGAAAAATTCGCTTGATAGGATCGTGTCTGATCCGGGATGAGAATGGTCGCCCAATATTTGTCGGTAATCCCAAGCCAACCTGTCGTTCCCTTGAGTTTCTTCGCCCCCTCCCCGAGCACGTCATCATAATCAATCTCTTGGAGGCCACCATCTTCACCGATGATGCCGATCAGGCCTTCATGAAGAATATAGAAACTTTGGGTTTTTGGTTTGCCGTGTCTGGAAATCAAAGCGTAAGGAAATAGTTCGACCGGTTTGTCCGTCTTGTTTTCGACCTCCTGGCGTATGGTAAAGAGGTAGTTGTCATCAACCGAGATCGTGCGCCGGAAAACCAGTCCCTTGCCATTATCGTAGCTAAGCGTCACCGGCGAATTCGACGTCAATGGATCGCGTGTCTCAGCCTGCCAAAGCGTATCATTTTTGGGCAAGGCGATCGCCGCGCCCTGCCCCGCAACCCAGCCATGTTCCGCATAGAACGGATGCGGAGAACCGGAAGGCGAAAGCAAAACGACGTTCGCGGCACCGGGATCGACGGCGACGCGGTATTGTTTGAGCGTCAGATCGTCAATACGCCCGCCACGCAGAGATATCGAACCCGCAAGGCTCGGAGTTGAAATTTCTATGCGCGGCTGTGCGCCGACCATAGCTTCCCGGGCATTTGCCCGGCTCGAAACGCCGCCCGGCTGGGGAGGCGCGCCTGCGCCGGGGAGGCTTGGGGCGCCGTCCGTGCCCGGGGCGCTCGGTGCGGCGCCCGGTTCGGCAGGCTTGGCGCCGGGAGCCTTCGCCGTCGTTTGCGATTGCTCCTGAGCACCTTTAAGACGCGCCTGCTCCCGCTCCATCTTTGGCCCGGCGTAAAAGGACTGCCAGAAAATCAGGACGCAGATCGAGAGAACAATGGCCAGAATAAAATTTCGGTTATTTTCATCCATGAGTCTTTTCGCTTGCGGCCCGCCGGCCGACAATAATCCCGTCTTGCACCCAATTCGCTTTACGGTCCGGCGTTATACCGCCTTTGTTGCAATCTTTCCGGTACGTCTTTTGAATGATGGATTTTCTGGAATGCCAGTTGCAAATCCTCAACAATACAGGCAAAGCCAATTCGTTGTGTGCCGTGCCTTGCGATCAAAACATAGTCAAACCCGGGGCGCGCATGAAGGGGGCCAAGCAAGTATACGGCCTCTTTGAGCCGTCTTCGTACCAGATTCCTGACAACCGCGGATCCAACATGCTTCGTCACTGTATAACCGAAACGCGGCGGGTGGCTTTCCTTGCCGCCGACGCCGACATTATCACCCTGCCGTGCCGCGGCCTGAAGAATTAGGCTGGGCGTCCTACAATGACGGCCTTTTCGAACCCGCAGAAAATCCGCACGGCTTTTAAGCGTATCAAATACCATCCGCTCTTTGCCTCTCGCGAGGCGAATTCGACATGTGTCACTCCGAGCTGGACGGTGCGCCGGCCGGCTAGGCAGAAAGCCGCTTGCGACCACGGGCACGGCGCCGAGAAAGAACTTTGATGCCGCCTTTTGTCGCTTTCCGCGCCCGGAAACCATGTCGCCGCTTGCGCACCAGGACGCTTGGTTGATAAGTGCGTTTCACGCCAAACTCTCCGTTCGTTCCTTAATTCCGGCGATATATTCCATCTTTGGGGCTTTCTCTCCCCGAGCCTCGAATTACAATGGCCCGCGGGCAAGCTGCCAAACCGTATCCGCGCTTATAGGAGCCCATTTGGAGCAAGTCAATGAACGCCCATCGTCTTGTGCCACGGCCGACACCGATTGGCGGCTTCATCAATTCTTCTGACGCCAATTCACGATGATTTGAGCAAGGGTTCCTAGCAATTTTCGCAGACCTATTTTGCCAGTCAGGCACAATTAGAACGCTTGACAATTTTCCTGGCTTCGCCTGGACGACGATGGAGGAACCGGAGCCCGGGCACATCTTTAGCGCGGAATCATCGTCAAATTGGAGGTCTTTCATGAACGCCGTCACGGCCTATAAATCCGAACCGGGGAGTATGGAACCGGGCCGGTCAAAATCGGGGGCAATTGCCTTATTGGTCCTGGTCGCCGCCTTTTGCGCGAAGCCGGCGCCAATGACTCTTGCCGGCGAAATTGGGAGCACGTTCGCGAAGCACGACCCGGCGTCGAAATCGGAGATCGATAACGCGACCTGGAACGACTTGTTAAAAAGCTATTTGCGCGACTCCGCGGATGGCCTGGTTCGTGTGAATTATCGGGCATTCCGGAAAAAAGGCCGAACCGCGCTTACCAGCTATCTCAATCACCTACAGACGGTCGATACGACACTATTGAACCGGAACGAACAATTCGCCTTTTGGGTCAATCTTTATAATGCCAAGACGGTCGATATCGTCCTCGATCATTATCCCGTAAAATCCATTAAGGATATCGACATTTCCCCGGGTGTTTTCTCCGATGGGCCATGGAAGAAAAAAGTGTTGGAAGTCAATAACATCGCGCTCAGCCTGGATGATATCGAGCATGTGATCCTGCGCGGGCTGTGGCACGACAATCGCGTCCACTATGCCGTCAATTGCGCATCCGTCGGCTGTCCAAATCTTGCTCTCAGCGCCTATACAGGCAAGACACTCGACGCCATGCTTGATGCGGGCGCCAGGGCCTATATCAACAGCCCGCGTGGCGTGAGCATGGAAAACGGACGCCTCAAAGCCTCGAAAATCTATCGGTGGTTCACAAAAGATTTCGGAAATTCGGAGAAGGCAGTGTTGGCGCACCTTACCAAATATGCCGCACCGGCCTTTGCCGGCAAGATCAAGAGCATTGGCCGCATTGATTCCTATGAATATGATTGGACCTTAAACGATACGCGCAATTAAAGCGGTCTGGCCTTCAGAACCGCAATTTCGTGACTACCTTCAGATCGGAAGCCTCGAATGCCTGCAAGTCAAAACACGGAAGTGACGGAGTCAAAAACGGGCATTGCAAAGAGAGCTTTGCCGATATTCGTGTTGATGCTTATCGCGGTTTTCATCATCTCAATGGGCTGGCACAGATATTTGACATTGGAAAGCTTGGCGAACTCCCGTGAGACGCTGAAGAATTTCATCGACAGCAACTTTGTATTGGCGCTGTTGATCTATATGGGCCTGTATATCGGCGTCGTCGCTGCCATGTTCGTGCCGGGTGGAGCGGTGCTGACAATCACCGGCGGGTTTCTTTTTGGCTGGGAGCTGGCCACTCCGGCCACCGTCCTCGCGGCAACGATAGGCGCTACGATCGTTTTTTTCGCGGCAAGTTTGCTCGGCGATCTTTTGGCGGGCTTAGCGGGCTCGAGGCTGAATGCGCTGCGACAGGGTTTTCAGAAAGACGCCCTGAGTTACATGTTTTTCCTTCGCCTTGTGCCGATATTCCCCTTTTGGCTGGTTAATCTGGCGCCGGGATTGCTTGGCGTACGACTCAAAACATATCTAACCGGTACATTCTTCGGAATTATTCCGGGTACGGCGGCTTATTCGTTTGTTGGCGCTGGTCTCGATAGTGTCATTGCCGCCCAACAGGAAACGTATCAAGATTGCCTCGCCAGGAATGCAGGCAATACGGAGATTTGCAAATTCAGCCTTGATGCGGGCGCCCTGATCACGCCAGAAATCTTGATTGCATTCGCCGCTTTGGGGGTGGTTGCTCTCATCCCGGTTGTCCTGAAGAGGGTCTATAGAAAAGAAACGTCGTGAGCTGTCGGTCTCGCCCATTTGGTTTCTA
>CAYWBS010000281.1:0-4925 GCA_964456215.1 uncultured Hyphomicrobiaceae bacterium | reverse complement strand
CTTCGCGGGGACATGCTTTTCCTGGAAACACTCTAGCGGGTCTTACTGGCGTCGGGCCGCGTCCGTCGTTCAGGAACCTCAACGAAACCGCAAGCTCGTCAGGGAAACGGCCAAGATTTGGCCGAAATTCTGTTGGATGTCGAATTGACCACATAATCTTCGGGCAGGTGCGATGACCAGTGAAGTTTTGTCCGGACTCGGCGCTATCCATCCAGCCGCACTTACCGGCAGCCGGTTGCAGGTCCACTATGCCATCCAATGGCTTAGCCGGGCTGCCCGCTCCTTTATCGATCCGGTGGCGGATGACAGTCACACGAACCTGTTTTGGATTCCCGAAATTCGGTCCTTCGCATCGCAGAAACTGCCGACCGGTTGGACGTTCGGATTAAGGCTTCCCGAGCTTGAGCTATTCGTCTTGGATGCGCAGGGCAGTCGGGACACGCTCCACCTCGACGGCATGACCGAGGATGATGCGAGCCACTGGGTTTATAAGCGTATCGAGAAAATGGGATATGATCCCTACAGCATGGAATATGCGCTTCCCTACAAAATGCCGGACCATTCCGTGGCGCGCGAAGGGACCTATGAAGCAATCGATGAGAGCTTCGCGCTGAACGAGCTGGCGCGATGGTTTACGTCGGCTAGCCGGATACTATCGCAGGTCAGCGAGATATATAAGCGGGTGTCTCCGGGCATTTCACCTATCCGCTGCTGGCCGCATCACTTCGATCTCGCCATTCGCATTCGTCTCGACAAGGGATATTCCAATGGCGGGCGCTCCATCGGCGTCGGTCTTTCGCCCGGCGATGAATATTACAAAGAACCCTATTTCTACGTTAACCCGTGGCCACCACTCGATGTTGCCCGCCTCAGGCCGCTGGAGGCCTTGGGTCATTGGCATACCAATGGGTTCATCGCCGCCGTGGCGCCCGCGTCGCGGATAATCTCGTCGGACCACCAGGAAGCCGAATTGCTTTCCTTCCTGAGGAATGCGATAGATTTTGGGCGGATTGGTTTAGCCGCCTGACAGCATTCTGTGCCATCCGTGGAATAATCCAATTTGCACAAGCGTATATTCTGACAGAAAGGTCGTCCCGTGGTTTTTGGCAGGTCAATGAGCCTGAAGGGCGCTGTCGCCGCGGAACTCCCTTATTTGAGGCGCTTTGCACGCGCTTTGACTGGAGATCTGGCTGCCGCGGACGACCTTGTGCAGGATTGCGTTGAAAGGGCTCTCACGCGCCTGCATCTGTTTGACCAGGATCGCTCGCTTCGCACATGGCTCTTCACGATTATGCGCAACCTTTACGTGAACGATCTGAGGCAAAGAAACCGTCGCGGTCCGCATTTGGCCGTCGACAACGTTTCAGAAGTCGAGCTTTCAAACCCGCCCGAGCAGATTAGCCGGGCGGCGGCAATGGATGTTGCCCGTGCCCTCAACGACTTGCCGGAGGAACAACGGGAGATCCTGATTCTCATTTCAGTTGAGGAAATGAGCTACAAGGAAATCGCGGAAGTCATCGGGGCTCCGATCGGAACCGTGATGTCCCGTCTTAGCCGGGCGCGCAAACGAATGAAAACGCTCATGGACGACTCGGAACCGAAGTTGAGAAAAGCCAAATGAGCGACGAGCGCATCATCGGGGAAGCCGCGTTGCACGCCTATTTTGATGGCGAGTTGGAGGATGAAGAGCGGAAGGAAGTTGAGGAATGGATCGAGGAGCATCCAACCGAGCAAGTTCGCCTGGAAACCTGGCAGCGGCAAAAGGCGGAACTGAAGAGGCTGTTTGATCCTGTTCTCAACGAACGGGTACCAAGACGCTTAAGAGCCGCCATTGGGCGGGTAAGACCGGTCAGTGCGGTCAGAAGGAGCGGCGAGTGGCTCAGGGCGGTAGCCGCCTTCGTCCTTCTCATCCTGGGTGGCGCCGTCGGTTGGGGGCTGGCGCAACTGGACAGGACCGGGAATGAATCCTGGCCGTCATTCGCGGCTCACGCCGTCGACGCCCATTTGGTCTATACCGTCGACAAGGGACGACCGGTGGAAATCTCCGCCGATAACCGCGCGCAGCTGCTGAAATGGGTGTCGGTGCGTCTCGGCAAACCTATTGAGCCGCCGGATCTGAGCAAAGCCGGCTTCAAATTTATCGGCGGGCGTATCGTGCCTGCCGACGGTAAACCGGCTGCGCAGTTCATGTATCAGGATCGCGATGGAAGACGTGTTACGTTGTTCCTTGGACGCAATCCCTGGAGACGGGATGTCAGTTACAAATATTGGTCAAGAAGGTCTCTCGGCTGTTATTACTGGTTCGAAGGCCGGCTTGGATTTGCGCTTTCGGGAACGATTGGCAGAAAGCGGCTCTTCGATGTGTCAAAGTCGGTATACGCTTATTTTGAGAAGCTCAATTTGTAGCGCCCTCGCTAGAGCATGTTGCGACCAAATGGGTCTATTTGGTCGGCACATGCTCCAGGCTTTCCCGACATCTTATCCGGCGGCGATCGATCCGGATCACAGCCCGCCGGAGTGATGCATTTGCTCTTCCATGCCAACGCATTTGAAAACGCATGGGTCTCGTCCGGGCAACGGCCATGGCATTCGGGCATCATCGGTTTAGGCCGGCCGGCGCCGGGGATTGCCGGAGCAGGCAAGGGAGGGGCTTGGCGATGGGCAAATCCGCAACGCCGCCGAACCGCGGGCAAAACGCGCAAACCGCGAAAAACATGGCGGGGGCGCTCTGGCGGCTATTCGGAATTGCCGCGCACCTCGCCTGCCTGATCGTGTTGGGTGCCTTGGTTTCGGTCAAGTTCGCCGTCGCCCAAACGCAACCCGCGGGTCCAGAGCCAACTCATTACACGATCGCCGTTCTCATCAGTTCTCTCAGGGACTCCACGCCGAAGGAAATAGAGGCCATAAAGCTGTTCTCGACAAATCGCGTCGAGGCCATCAATCGCGCCGGCGGACTGCACGGCAGAAAGGTGAGGCTCACTTTCCTGGATGATTATCAGGAGGCCGAGGAGACAGTCAAAAATGTTACCAGGGCCATTTCCGATAAGCACTTGATCGCCATGGTCGGGCTCTGGAATTCGACGCGCGGCGCGAAGGTCGTGGGCGCGATCGGCAAAAGCGGCATTCCGTTCATTTCCGAAATATCGCTAAACACCATGTTCGCGGAATATCAAAATATTTTCACCCTGACCCGGTCGATAAGCGATGAGCTGCGCGTATTCAAGCGTTTGGTGAACGAGAAGGCGGTGCGCGTTGCCTTTATCGGTTTCGAGGGCGATCTTTACACGCAGGCCTTCTACGGCGCTTTGAGTGAATTGTCCGAAAACGTGACACTGGTCGATACGCATTGGATTTCCAGGGCGGCGGAATTCGACGATGTGCGAATGGCGCGCGTCGTCGAGGCGGTGAAGAAAAGTGATGCGGATTTCATATGCCTATCGATCGGCAGCGCGCGAACGGCCAAACTGTTGGAAAAATTCGAAGCGGCGGATGTTGAGGCGACCGGCTTTGTTGCGCTTGGCACGATTGGCGGAATTTTGCAGGCCAATCCCCAATTGACCTATCGCGGTCCGCTTTATGACATAGCCGAAGGCGGCATCCCCAATGTCAACAACGAGCGGCTCGAACAGTTGGTTCGCTCCTCGGACTTCGATCTATCGGGCAAGAAATTCGCGGCTTACGCCATCGGCTATGGAGCGCGCTATGGCGATCTCATTGCCATGATCGTCCGCTCGGCGTCCAAGAGTGACAAGACGGACATCGCATCGTTGCGCGCCGCGATTTCAAACGGGCTCCATCAGCTCGCCGAGGGCAAACGCGTCTTCCGGGGCTGGTCGCAGGACTGGTCCTTTGCCGCCGATCGGGCGTCAGCTGAGAACACGCTGCTCGTTTGGCGTCCGCCGGGCTTTCAGGGCTACGTTCTCGCGCCGGTGCAGTATTTGCGTTCCGGCAAGGAACAAAAAGAGGTTCCGGTCATCTATCTCAATCTGGATATGGTGCGCATCTTCCGGGTCGACAGCACCGACAAGAGCTTTCATGCCGAATTCTATGTCTCGATAAAAAGCGAGAGGGATATCGAAATCAAGAATATCGAATTTACCAATGCTTACCGGAGCGAGTTTGGCAATGAGCCGCTCGTCACCGTCCGTGAGATCCATACCAGCAGGGCGGATCAGAGTTTCGGGTCGGACGTGAAGATCTACAAGGTGTCGGGCAAGTTCATGTTCCAGCCCGACCTTCGGACATATCCGTTCGACTCGCAGAGATTTTCGATTTCATTTCAGCCGGCAAGCACTTCGTCACCCTTCTTTATTCAGCCTCCGCGAGCGGATGTGCGCGACAGGGACTTTGAGATTGATGGCTGGGAGTTGGAAGGGCAGTATGTCGGTTCGAACCAGGATATCATAACCACCATTCAGGACTATGTCGGCGAAGAGCGGATCATCCCATTCTATAAGTTTAACTACACATGGGTCGTGAAGCGGCACGCGGTCGATTATTATCTGAAGGTGGTTTTCCCGCTCACCTTTATTCTGGTGGTCGCCTATTTCTCGATTTTTATCCCGGATTCCCGTTTCGATTCCGTGATCGCCATCCAGGTCACCGCGCTTCTCTCCTCGATCGCGCTCTATCTGGCAATTCCGAAGCCGGAATCCGATAGCGCGACTTTGTCCGATGAAATATTCGTTTTTACCTATTTCGTGATCAGCATCATGATCGGGCTCTCGATCTTCCGGGTGAATGCATCGACCAAGAACGTTCCGACCCTTGCCGCCATCGTGGCTTTTTTCCAGTCCTTCTGTCTGCCGATCTTCGCCTTGCTGATGCTCGGTTACGTGCTGGCCATGAGTTCGGCCGACCGGTCGGCAAGTGATCCCTGGCACGTCGTGGTCCTGGATTATATCGGCCAGCAGGCCTCCGCGCTT
>CAYWBS010000280.1:0-4927 GCA_964456215.1 uncultured Hyphomicrobiaceae bacterium | reverse complement strand
ACCGGTGTGGATCAAGGGGAAACTTTTTCAAAAGAGCAATTTGGAGAAAGCATTAAAACCATTTGCGACGAGTGGAACGCTGGACGGCAAACTGCTTTTTGCCGAGCATCATCAAAGCCATGCGGCGTCCGCCTTCTTTCCGTCGCCGTTCGAAGAGGCCGTGGTGCTGACAATGGATGGCGTCGGCGAATGGACGACGACGTCGGTATCCATTGGACGCGGCAACACGTTGGAGATTGTCAAGGAAATCCAGTGGCCGCACAGCGTCGGGCTGCTTTACTCGGCTTTCACATATTACACCGGCTTCAAGGTCAATTCCGGCGAATACAAGGTTATGGGATTGGCGCCTTATGGTACTGCGAAATATACGGATTTGATCCTCGACAATCTGATCGATGTGAAAGAGGACGGGTCTTTCTGGCTCGATCAAAGCTATTTTAATTATGCGACGGGGCTGACCATGACATCGAAGAAGTTCGATGCTCTTTTTGGCGGTCCGCCGCGCAGTCCCGACAGCCTCGTCACGCAGCGCGAGATGGATCTCGCTGCCTCGGTCCAAAAGGTAGTCGAAGAGATCATGCTGCGGATCACGCGCGACCTTGCCAAGACCTATGAAATACCGAATTTGTGCCTGGCGGGCGGCGTGGCATTGAATTGCGTCGGAAACGGAAAAATCCTTCGTGACGGATACTTCAAGAATATCTGGGTTCAGCCTGCCGCCGGTGACGCCGGAGGCTCGCTCGGTGCGGCGCTCGCCGCCTATTATCAGCATTTCGATCGCCCCCGCACAGTCAATGGTGCGCTGGACGCCATGCACGGGAGCTACCTCGGACCCGAATTCGATCAAGGTGAAATAGAATCGCGCCTAATCTCGGTCGGCGCCGAATTTGAGCGGCTCGACGACGATCCGCTTTACGGCCGCACCGTCGACTCGCTTGCCGAAGGTCATGCGGTAGGCTGGTTCCAGGGGCGCATGGAATTCGGACCTCGCGCGCTCGGCGGACGGTCCATCCTTGGCGATCCGCGCAATCCCGAGATGCAAAAAACGCTCAATCTCAAGATCAAATATCGTGAAAGTTTCCGGCCATTCGCGCCTTCCGTCCTATGCGAGGATGTCGCCGCCTATTTCGAGTTGGATGAGCCGAGCCCATATATGCTGCTGGTCGCGGATGTCTTGCATAATCGCCGGCGGAACATGAGTGCCGTCGAAGAAGAGCTGTTCGGGATCGATAAGCTTAATGTCGTGCGCTCCGATATCCCGGCGGTGACCCATGTCGACTATTCAGCCCGCATTCAGACAGTGCACGCGGAGACGAACCCGCGCTACCACGCGCTGCTTCGCGCCTTCAAGGAGCGGACGGGATGTTCCGTCCTGGTCAATACCTCGTTCAATGTCAGGGGCGAACCGATCGTGTGCACGCCCGAGGAGGCGTTCCGGTGCTTCATGGGCACTGAAATGGAAACATTCGTTGCCGGCAATTGCTTTCTCAGAAAGCAAAGCCAGGATCCATCTCTTGCCGTCGATTATAAGCACGCCTTTGAGCTGGACTGAACGCTCTCGACGAACGCCGACGGCAAATCTATAACGTCGATAAGTTCCTGAGTGTGCCCGAGTGCGTACCATCATATAACTCCGCGGGGCTGTTTGGGAGGAACAATGCGTTGGATGACATTCTCGAAAAAGCCGCGGAATGGTCCGGAGCCGGAAACGGCATTGCGATTGCGACGGTCGTGAAGACCTGGGGTTCGTCGCCCCGGCAGGTCGGAAGCCAGCTTGTCGTCAGGAACGAATCCGAGTTTCTCGGCTCGGTTTCCGGTGGTTGCATCGAGGGGGCGGTCATAACCGAAGCTTTGGACGTGATGGAAAGCGGCGTACCGCGTCTCTTGAATTTCAGCGTTGGCGACGAGCGGGCGTGGGAAGTCGGGTTGACGTGCGGCGGCTCCGTCTCGGTCCTTGTCTCGGTGCCGGAAAATACGAAGCTGATCGAGCATCTCAATCGCGACCGAAAGGAACGGCGGCCCGTCGTATTGGTGACGGATATTGAAACAGGCAGGCAAGACCTCGTCTACCAAACCAGCGACGTAGTTGTTACCGACGGGTCCGGCGGGTCGGACATGTTAAACGAGAGCGTCGTCGCGGCGGCCCGAGAGGCGCTTGCTTCCGGCGAAAGTTCAATGCTGGAGGAACCGGAAGCGCGCTATTTTTTTCACGTTTTTCTGCCGGAGCCGCGGTTGATAATCATTGGTGCCGTCCATGTCGCGCAGGCGCTTTCGCAAATGGCGGAAATTGCCGGGTACGCCGTTTCAATCGTCGATCCGAGAAGCGCATTCGCGACAGAGGAGAGGTTCCCCGGCTTCGCCGCGCTTGCGGAATGGCCCGATGACTACTTCGCGGGCGAGGCACCGGATTTATCCTCGGCCGTCGTCACGCTTACCCATGACCCGAAAATCGACGACCGGGCATTGAAGATCGCACTTCAATCAGATGCTTTCTACGTCGGCGCGCTGGGCAGCAAGAAGACACATGCCAAGCGGATTGCGCGGCTCAAGGAGCAAGGCCTGAGCGATGACGAGATCGGCCGGATACATGCACCCATAGGATTGGATCTCGGCGGCCGGCGTCCCGCCGAAATCGCCGTGGCCATTCTGTCGGAGATTATCAAAGTGCGTCACCATCGCGGTGATGATCGATGAAGTTTGATGAATTTGCCGTGACCGAGGCGGAGGGTGCGCTCCTCGCCCATTCGCTCCGCCTCGAGGGGCGGACGCTGAAAAAGGGCCACCGCCTTTCTGCCGAGGACTTGGAGTTCATCCGCCGGTCCGGACGCCAATCGGTCACCGCCGTCAGGCTGGAAGACGATGATATTCATGAGGACGATGCCGCCGCCAGGGTTGCAGACGCCGCGGCTGGGGCTCATCTGAGCCCGTCGGTCGCCCGGACCGGACGAAGCAATCTGGTCGCGGCAAGGGCGGGTCTGCTTCAGGTGGATGCCGGACTGATCGATGGAATTAACGCCATCGACGAGGCCGTTACGATTGCGACACTTTCGCCTTTTTCGGCGGTGGACAGGGGCGAGATTGTTGCCACCATCAAGATCATTCCGTTCGCCGTGAAGGCGGAAACTCTGGCCGGAATATTGAGTTTCGTCGGAAAACTATCGCCACTCTCAATTAAGCCGTTTGGCGACAAAAAAGTCGGACTTGTGCTTACCAGGATCGAAGGAGGCAGGGAAAGCATCGTCGATAAGGCGGGAAAGGCACTTAGATACCGTCTGGATCTTTTCGGAATCCCCCTTCACGCGGAAGTTCGCTGCCGCCACGCGTCCGCTGAAATCGCCCGATCAATTACCGAACTTGCCGGTCGGGGCTGCGATGTCATGATTGTTTCAGGGGCGGCGGCAACGATTGACCGCGAAGACGCAGTTCCGGCAGGCATCGAACTTAGCGGTGGCATGGTCGAGCATTTCGGAATGCCGGTGGAGCCGGGCAACCTTCTGGTGCTGGGCGAGCGAAACGGCACGCCCATCATCGGAATGCCCGGCTGCGCTAGGTCCATAAAGACCAATGGCTTCGACTGGGTATTGTACAGGACGTTGGCGGGGATCAAAGTCTCGCGACAGGATATCATGGCCATGGGGGTAGGTGGTCTCATCGGCGAAAAGCCGAGCCGCGCCAAGCGCTTAAGCCATGCCGTTCTCGACGAACCACGCGCCGATATCGCAAAGTCGCTGCCGCATTTCGCGGCGATCGTTCTGGCTGCCGGGCAATCGCGGCGGATGGGCGGCAGCAACAAGCTCCTCGCCGAATTTTCCGGAGAGGCGCTGGTCAGGCATGTTGTCGGGACCGCGGTGGCCTCGAAGGCGGCTCCGGTCATCGTCGTCACTGGCCACGAGTATGAAAAGGTCGAAGCTGCGCTTACGGATATGGATATCAGGATCGTTTTCTCCCCGAATTTTGCCGATGGTATGAGCCAATCGCTGATAAGGGGCATCGAGGCGCTGCCGCGTGAAATCGATGGCGCCGTCATTTGCCTTGGCGACATGCCCGGCATCCGTCCTGAACATATCGACCGGTTGATATCCGCATTTGATCCGCAAGCCGATGCTTCGATCTGCGTGCCCACCCATCGGGGCCGTCGCGGCAATCCCATTTTGTGGTCGCGGCAATTTTTTGAGGATATGAAGCAACTCAAGGGCGATGTTGGAGGCCGCGGTTTGTTGAAGAAATACGCGAATCTGGTGCATGAGGTCGAAATTGGCGATCCAGCGATCTTGATGGATATTGACAAACCCGAAGATCTGATTGAGGCGAACGAGGCGTCCGGCAACAATTTCTGAAAGCGCCATTTGAACTTGCGGCCGACGGATTGACGAGGGACCGAAGACTGTCTTGAGCGATTGGGGCGGATGATGAAGATTGTTTATTATCTGAATTGGGAAATCGATCCTATTCGGCGGCTAAATGAAACCCATGAGGGCGTTTCGTTTGTCCGTGTCGACACGCTGGACGAAGCGCGGCGCGAACTCGCGGATGCCGATGCTTTCGTTTCGTCCGGACGATATTATTCACGAGAACTGGCGGATATTTTGCGCAACTCGGCGCCGAATTTGCGCTGGATTCAGACAATTGCCGTCGGCCTCGATCCATTCAAGTTTCACGGCATCCCAGATGGCGTGATCATGACCAATGCAGCGGGTCTGAAGGGGAAAACGGTTGGCGAGCATGCGTTCGCCATTCTGCTCGGCATGCTTCATCAGCTACCGGAAATGGAACGGCGTCGCCAGAACCGGAGCTGGGACGACGGCAGCTTGCGCAGGACCGTCGTTTCCGTTGAGGGGGTGAAGATGCTGGTGCTTGGCTATGGGTCCATCGGCCGGGAAATCGCGCGCAAGGCGAAGGCGTTTGATATGCAGGTGGTGGCCATAAA
>CAYWBS010000279.1:0-4931 GCA_964456215.1 uncultured Hyphomicrobiaceae bacterium | reverse complement strand
CGGCAATCGGGCTCCTTTCCCCGTTCCCCATTGCAGTGCGGCCGACAGCATATCGTTCATTGCTCCGAGGCCGCGCCATTCGACGACGCGGCCCGGACCGTGCCCGGTGCGCTTGTAAAGAACCGCGCCTTTCGAAGTGACCACCCGTTCGATGATATGCGGCACGACGCCATAACCGCCATTGGAGAAGGGAACGTAGGCCGCCGCCAATTCGAGGAACGTAACTTCCGCCGTGCCGAGCGCCAGGGATGGTCTGCTGTGAAGCTCGGAATGGATGCCGAGGCGGCGCGCGGTTCGCACGACCTTGTCGCGGCCGGTCTCCATGAAAAGCCTGACGGCCACCGTATTGATCGATTGCGCCAGGCCTTCTCTGAGCGTCACGGCGCCGAGATAGCGGCCATTGTAGTTTTGCGGACTCCAGCCTCGAATGGAAAGCCGGCGATCCTGAACCAGCGTATCCGGTGTCATCCCCGCTTCGATCGCCGCCAGATAGACGAATGGCTTGAATGCGGAACCTGGTTGCCTGCGCGCCTTGACGGCTCTGTTAAACTGGCTTCTCGAATAGGATCGACCGCCGATAAGAGCCTTGACCGCTCCATTCGAATCCAGAACAACGACCGCGGTTTCGTCAGCGCGAAGTCGTTTTGCATTTTGCGACATCTCCATCGAGACGATTTTCTGAACGCGTTTCTGCAGATGGCTGTCCAGGGTCGTCTCGACGATCAAGCCCGCGTCGGTTTCTCCGATGTAACCCGGAAGGGTCTCGATCACCCAGTCGATCGCGTATTGTAGGCCGCGCCCATCGGGCAGTTTTCGTATGCGGGCGGGGTGACGTCTGGCATCGCGCCATGCCGCCTTGGAGATTTTCCCCTGAAGCATCATGGCTTCGAGGACGCTCGCAGCCCGGCTTCGCGCGCCGTCCATATTCCGCGTCGGCGCATATCGCGAGGGAGCCTTCAGCAGGCCGGCCAGAATTGCCGACTCCGAAAGCGTCAATCCTCGTGCCGATTTACCGAAATAATGCTGTGCCGCGGCTTCGACGCCATAGTTTCCCGCTCCCATATAGACCTGGTTGAAATATGACTCGAGAATTTCATCCTTCGATAAGCGAAGTTCGAGCCACAAAGCGAGCATCGCCTCCGAGAATTTGCGCCCCCAGGTTCTATTCGATCTCAAATAAAGGTTCTTGGCCAGCTGCTGGGTAATTGTCGAGCCGCCTTGAACGACGCGACCGGCTTCAATGTTCACCGCCATCGCCCGTGCAAGGCTGATGGGGTCGATCCCGAAATGCTTGTAAAAACGCCGGTCCTCGGTGGCCAGAACGGCATCGATCAAATGGCGCGGCAGGTCGGTCAGCCGAACGTGATCACTGCGCATGCCGCGCTCGTTGAGAATGGACCTATCGGCCGACAATATTGTGATTTTTGCGGGACGCCGCGCATTCCCGGCGCCTAACGGATCCGGCAATGCCAGAGAAAAATAAGCAAAGCTTCCGGCAATTCCGACGCCGATCCAGAGACTGATCACAAATGCCCAATAGAGCTTGCGATCCAGGAGGCCGGAGCCGCGTTTGCGCGAAACGCCGGCCTTCCTGCCCGGCTTGCGCGCACCGCCACCCCGCCTTTTGGCCGGATTTCCGCCCGAAGGTGATTTTCGCGAGCGCGCTTTGCCCATGGTACGCCGACTTGTGACTTAACGCTTGAGTAAACAGGCATCATTGCCCCGGAACCTGGGCAGTCTAGGAGGCGTCGGCTTAAGGTGAAGTTAACCACGCATTAAAAACGTGATTCGGCGAATTCGCCGGCAATCCCGGTCAGGCGCCGGCCCGGCCCGTCGGCTTCCTGGCCAATCCGAACAACGACGTCGCGCCCAGCACCGCGAACGCAAAAACGATGCGCATGATGATCACGAAAAACATGAACACAAGCTGCTGTTCCTGAAGCAGGAATTTGATCCAGATATTGTATTGAACCGGAATGCCGGCCTCCGTGATATTGCGCTTCACCCCTTCGGCGACTATCAGGAGACTGTTGATCGAATCGGGATATTGCACTGCACAAAAGGCCAGCGCGAAAGCGCCCAGCACCAGCGAAAAAAAGATATTGACCGTCGCACTTATTATTCTGGTCACAGGATTGCCCCCCTCTATTTTGGTTGCGCGATGCAGATCGGATAAGCAAAGCCCGATAGTAGCATTATTGGTTAATTCCCGTAAGGCGGAAGGCGCCGCATGCCTTGCCGCCAGCGCTCGATCGCCCCGGTCTGCGGGCATACGCCTCGCGCGGGGCGCCCCCAAGGAAGATCTCCCGATTATCGGATCAGACGTCCAGATTGGCGACGCTCAGTGCGTTTTCCTGAATGAATTCCCGGCGCGGCTCGACCACATCGCCCATCAGCTTGGAGAAGATTTCATCGGTTTCGTCGAGCTCTCCGGCCTTCACCTGAAGTAGCGTTCTGACGTTCCGGTCGAGGGTCGTCTCCCAGAGCTGTTGCGGGTTCATCTCGCCGAGACCTTTGTAGCGCTGCATGGAAACGCCTTTGCGCCCGGCCGCCAGAATGGTCTCCAGTAGTTCATTCGGCCCAAAGATTTCGACGGCTGAGTCGCGGCGCCTGAAGGTTGCCCTCCTGCCATAAATTTCGCGCAGATGCGGCGTCATCCGATGAAGCTTCCGGGCATCGGCAGAGGCAAGCAGCGCGTTGTCCAGTTGCAAGGCTTCCTTGACGCCGCGCACCTCGCGTTCAAAGGATAGACCGTCATTATCCGTCACTTCACCGGTCCATCCGCGCTCCGTTTCCTCGGCAAGCGTATCGAGCCGCTCCGCGATGCGCCTGGCGACCTTGCCGGCATTGACCGCATCGGCAAAGAGATCGGCATCCAAGGCACCCGCTATCGCCGCCTGTTCGACCAGAAAGCGCGGATAGCGGCTGTGCATTCCGTTCATGATCGCCACCGCCTGGCGGGCCTGTTCGACGATATGGCGCAAGTCATTGCCGGCGCGCTCTTCGCCCGAAGCCAGCAGCAAAACGGACTCTTCGAGGCCCATCTCAATCAGATAATCCTCAAACGCGCGCTCATCCTTCAAATAGCGTTCGGACTGGCCGCGCTTGATCTTATAGAGCGGCGGCTGGGCAATGTAGAGATGGCCGCGCTCAATCAATTCCGGCATCTGACGGTAGAAAAAGGTGAGCAGCAGCGTGCGGATATGGGCGCCGTCCACATCGGCGTCGGTCATGATGATGACCTTGTGATAACGAAGTTTCCCGATATCGAAATCGTCCCGTCCGATGCCGGTGCCGAGCGCCGTGATAAGCGTCCCGATTTCCTGGCTCGACAGCATCTTGTCAAAGCGCGCGCGCTCAACGTTCAGTATTTTGCCGCGCAGCGGCAGGACCGCCTGAAACCCGCGGTCGCGCGCTTGTTTTGCCGAGCCGCCGGCCGAATCGCCCTCGACGAGAAAAAGCTCGGATTTCGACGGATCGCGCTCCTGACAATCGGCAAGCTTGCCGGGCAGGCTCGCCATGTCGAGTGCGCCCTTCCGCCGCGTCAGCTCGCGGGCCTTGCGCGCTGCTTCGCGCGCCGCGGCCGCCTCGGCCATCTTCCTGACAATTATCTTTGCCTCTGTCGGATGCTCCTCAAACCACTGGCTGAGCGACTCGTTCATGACGCCTTCAACGAGCGGGCGCACCTCCGAGGAGACGAGCTTGTCCTTTGTCTGACTCGAGAATTTGGGATCAGGAACCTTCACAGACAGCACGCAGGTCAGGCCTTCCCTTGCGTCATCGCCGGTGAGCGATACCTTTTCCTTTTTGGCAATGCCGGAGTCCGCCGCATAGGTATTGACCGTGCGCGTCAGCGCCCCGCGGAAGCCCGCCAAATGCGTGCCACCATCGCGCTGTGGAATGTTGTTGGTGAAGCAGAGAACGGTCTCATGGTAGCCGTCGTTCCACCAGAGCGCCGCCTCGACGGTCATGCCATCGCGCTCGGTATTCACCTTGATCGGAGTGGCGATGAGCGGATGGCGGGCGCGGTCGAGATAGCGCGCAAATGCTTCGAGGCCGCCATCGTAATGAAGGATTTCCGTTTTCGGGTCGGCGCTGCGCGCGTCGGTCAGCGTGATTGACAATCCGGAGTTCAGGAAAGCCAGCTCGCGGAGCCGGTGCTCCAGCGTCCTGGCGTCGAACTCCGTCATGGTGAATATGCTCTTGCTCGGCAGGAATCGCACCCGTGTGCCGGTACGCCCCTCGGCGTCACCGCTCACAGCAAGCGGCGCCACGGCGACGCCGTTCTCGAAACGCATCCTGTGTTCCGCCCCCGCGCGCCAGATTGTCAGCTCGAGCGAGGAAGAAAGCGCGTTGACCACTGAGACCCCGACACCATGGAGACCGCCTGAAACCTTATAGGAATTTTGATCGAATTTTCCGCCGGCGTGGAGCTGGGTCATAATGACTTCCGCCGCGGAAACGCCTTCCCCGGCATGGACCTCGACGGGAACGCCGCGCCCATTATCGGTCACGGTCACCGAGCCGTCAGGCTCGAGAACGACATGAACTGAGTCGCAATAGCCGGCCAGCGCCTCGTCGATCGCATTATCGACGACTTCATAAACCATATGGTGCAGGCCCGAGCCGTCATCGGTGTCGCCTATATACATGCCGGGGCGTTTGCGGACCGCATCCAACCCTTTGAGAACCTTGATCGATTCCGCGCCGTATGCGCCTGCGGCCTGTTCTTTTTGGGCTGATGTCTTGCTCATGTTTTTTGGAGATCCTTTATTGGCCCTGGCAGTGCCAATTGCATCTGGAATTGTACCATAGATTCTAGGGCCGCAGAACAAATCGAATGTCTCGTTTGAGCGCCGAATCACGTTTGACGGATACCAGCCGTTCTGTAATATAGATATTGTTTCAATAGTTCTTGTATTATTGCTTTA
>CAYWBS010000278.1:0-4950 GCA_964456215.1 uncultured Hyphomicrobiaceae bacterium | reverse complement strand
TGCTCGTCAAGTACGCGCCCAACAAGGAGAACGCCATCAAGCTCATGGAGTTTCTGTCCGGTGACAAGGCGCAGAAGATATATGCGTCCGTCAATCACGAATATCCGGTGAAGGATGGTGTCCCCTGGTCTGATCTCGTCAAGTCCTGGGGCGACTTCAAGGCCGACTCGATATCGCTTGAAGAGGTGGCGAAATATCGCAAGCGGGCCAGCGAATTGGTCGATGAGGTCGGCTTCAACGACGGGCCGGGCTCCTCGTAGATCAGGTGTGAGCGAACAGACGCCGGGATCCGAATCACCCTTCTTCGATGCTACTTTTCCATTCGGATTCCGGCGCTTTCGCCGGCTGTCCCTTGCGGCGCCGGAATTGCGCCAGAGCAGCGTTGGAGCGTTGACCATGTTGAGAAAGGCATCACAAAACCAGAGGTACACGGTTCGGCAAAGAACACCCCGCAAAATTGCGGAGATGAGCGGACCGGAGCGAGTAGTCGGTATAGGTTTCCGCTGCTGGCTCGCTGGCTATGACACGGGCGACATAAATTGTTGGGAAACCGGATGGAACCATATTTGCCGTGAGCACACCCCGGCACGCGCGAGGCCGGTGATGGGGGAGCTCTCCTTCTGGGTCAGGACCATACGGGCACAGGCCCACCGGAGATTGGAATATTTTCCGGTGAACTGCATCGGTTTCTGTCGCGACGAATGCATGGCCATCTCGATGATTGCGGCGTGGCAGCACAATGCGTGTCCGGCACTGCGAGCGTGCGCATTCGCACTCATCGGAGAAAGCTGCATCGATCCCGTTGTCAATGCATCCGAAGATTTTGCAGGTGTGTTGAGTGGCTTAGACATCAGACTTTGCTCCGAGTCCATCATCGAAGTTGCCGGAATTGTCGATGGAGGAACCGGCGGGGTGGCGAATTGAAGGCCGGGAATCTCATGCCGGGAGTTCCAGATTGATACCGGCCTTTAATTTGGATGGGAAAGTGAACCAGTACGTGTTTCAAAAGAAAATCATACGGCCGATTGTCGTAACCGGGCGCTTGTGAATGGTTGATCAGGGCGCGCGCGCAGCCGATTGGCGAATGGCGTTGAGACGGAACTTGAAGGGTCAGGGTTGGGCGATCGGCTCGATCCTGATCTCGGCGCTCGTCCTTGCGCCAATCATCTCGCTTGTCTTCATCGCTTCTGGTTCGGAAGATAACATCTGGCCGCATCTTGTCGCCACGGTCCTTCCGGGCTCGGTGATGCAAACGCTCATGCTCATGGCGGGCGTCGGGACGCTGACGCTGATCATAGGCACTGGTACCGCCTGGCTGGTGACCTTGTACCAGTTCCCCGGACGCCGGGCATTTGAATGGCTGTTGTTGATCCCCCTCGCCATGCCGACTTACATCATCGCTTTTTGTTACGTGGAGCTTTGGGACTATTCGGGCTGGATATAGACGGCGCTGAGAGCCTTGTTCGGCTGGAACAGTGCGCGCGACTATTGGTTCCCGGAAATCCGCTCGCTCGGCGGCGCAATCTGCATCATGTCGTTCGTTCTTTATCCCTATGTCTATCTGACGGCGCGGGCAAGCTTCCAACAACAGTCGATATGTGTTCTCGAAGTCGCCCGCACTCTTGGCAGGACGTCGTGGGGGAGCTTTTTTTCGGTTGGCCTGCCTTTGGCGCGCCCGGCGCTTGCCGCCGGCGTCACGCTGGCCCTGATGGAATGCATCAACGATATCGGCGCCGTTGAATATCTGGGCGTCAATACGCTCACGGTAAGCGTCTATACGACATGGCTGGAGCGCTCGAGTCTGCCCGGCGCCGCTCAGCTTGCCTGTGTCATGCTGGTCTTTGTGTTCGCGCTGCTCTGGGGTGAGCGCACCAGCCGCCGCGGACAGAAATTTCATCACACGACCGGGAGATATCGAAATATTCCGGAAAAACGGCTCATCGGCTGGCGCGGCGTCCTTGCCGCCGGCTATTGCGGGACGCCGATCGTCATCGGTTTTGTCGTCCCTTCGATCGTGCTGGTGAATGCGAGCCTGGTCTATTGGCAGCAGATCTTCGATGCCCGCTTCTGGGCCGACGCCTGGCATAGTCTCCTGCTGGCGGGCGTCGCGGCGGCGATCGCTGTTTGCCTCGGGCTGGTCCTGTCCTATGCGCGCCGCGTCTCCAGCACACCTATTGTCGATAGCGTATCCCGCCTCGCGGGCATCGGCTATGCGGTGCCCGGAACGGTGCTTGCGGTCGGCATTATCGGTTCGCTGGCCAACATCGACGGCGGCATAGCCGCGGTCTCGCAGGCGCTATTCGGCATCTCACTGGGGCTGGTTTTGACGGGCAGCGCAGCCGGGATCATTTTTGCGTACGCCGTTCGTTTTCTCGCGATATCGCAAGGTGCGATCGATTCCGGCTTGGCAAGGATTTCGCCCAATCTCGACTATGCGGCGCGCACGCTCGGGCGCACCTCCCTGGGTACGCTCCTGGAGATACATTTGCCGCTTATCCGTCCGGCATTGGCGGCCGCCGCGATCCTTGTATTCGTCGATTCCATGAAGGAACTGCCGGCGACGCTCTTGCTCAGACCTTTTAACTTCGACACGCTGGCGACCCGCGTTTACACGCTTGCCTCGCTTGATCTTTTCGAGGAGTCCGCCTTGGCGGCGCTGGCCATCGTCATGATTGGGCTGTTACCGGTTATCGTGCTCCACCGAACGGTCACCAAGGGCCGCGCCGGGCAGGGAAAATTGCGCGGCGGGGATTCGTAACAAGGGCTCTAGTCAATTTCCCAGGAGACATCGACACGTATCTGCAGGCCTTGCTCGCCGGCTTCGATAGGCACGGCCTCGGCGCCTTTTGAGAATGCACGCGCCATCACCGGGCGGGGAGGGGTGCCAAGGCTTGCCTCTCGTATCGATTGAATTTCGCCAAGACGGATGCCGGCGGAATGGGCATAAAGTTTGGCTTTGGCGATCACGCGGTTCATCGCCTTGGCCCGCGCCTTGTCCAGTAGGTCGTCGGCCGTTGAGATGGAAAAGGATATGCCACCGATCTGATTGGAGCCGAGGGTGACGACCGTGTCCAGGATCGCTCCGAGTTTTTGCAGATCCTTGACACGGATGCGGACGGAATTATCCACGCGGTAGCCAATCAGCTTCGGCGGGCGGCTGTCCTTGAAATGCTGATAGCGTGGCGAGACGGAAAAATCCGTCGTTTGGATATCTTCCGGTTTCAAGCCTTGCTCCTTGAGCTCTGAAATCACGCGTTTCATTGCTGCGCTGTTCTGATCGAGCGCCGCCCGCGCGGTTTCCGCGTCACTCACGACACCCGTCGAAATATGAGCCGTGTCGGGTCTTGCAAATACGGTTCCCGTGGCGCTCAGGTTCAACGTCCGGAGCCGGTCGGCGGCCTCAGCGCCGGCGGATGCCGCCGAAATGGCAAGAAAGATGCTCGCGACGATGCCGCCGGCTGCGAGTGAAGGGGAAATGGTCTTAAAGAACGGGTCGCCTGACATCGCGCTATCCTCTGGACATGAACAAGAGATGTTTCATAATAAACCATAATTCAGCCGGCAATTGGATTTTCGCCAGCCTGAGTGGCTGCAAATCAGCTTCAATGGATAAACTCCATTTTGGAATATTTTTGTCCGCCGGCTGATTCCTGGTATAGACGGGCGGCATTCGGGGGCCCGTAGCTCAATTGGTTAGAGCCGACGGCTCATAACCGTCTGGTTGCAGGTTCGAGTCCTGCCGGGCCCACCACCCTTTGATCCAGGAAGATCCAGGAATGTCCGAAAACTATCAGCATATCAGCCATTTTGGCTCGTAAAATTGTCCGGGGATATCCAGAGCGGACCAATGGCAGCCGGGGGTACTTGGGGGTATAATTGGGGGAATCTACTCCTAAATATCGTTGAGATACCCCCAAATGACCTTGACCGACGCCGTACTCAAGAACAACAAGCCGCGCCTCAAACCCTATAAGATATTTGACGGTCGAGGCATGTTCCTGCTCGTCAATCCGAATGGTTCGCGCTACTGGCGGCTGAAATACCGGTTCGGCGGCAAGGAGAAATTACTGGCGCTCGGGACCTACCCGGAAGTCAGCCTGAAGGCGGCCCGTGAGCGCCGCGTCAACGCACGCAAGCTCCTAGTCGAAGGCAAAGACCCGGGAGCGGAGCGCAAGGCGCAAAAGCGCACGGCGCGGCTCAAGGCAGGCAATAATTTCGAAGCCGTGGCGCGTGAGTATATAGGCAGGCAAAGCAATCGCTGGACCGCACAGCACGCGGAGAATTGGCGCCGTCGCTTCGAAGCTGATGTTTTCCCCGAGCTTGGGCACTGGCCCATAGCAGAAATTGACGCGCCAGAGCTTCTATCAGTTATCCGTAAGGTCGAGGCGCGCGGCGCCTTCGATATGGCACATCGGCTGCTGCAAATGTGCGGACAAGTGTTTCGCTATGGGATTGCCACAGGACGTTGCGCGCGCGACCCCGCCGCTGACCTGAGGGGTGCCCTGACCCCGCATGTAAAAAAGCACATACCGGCCATCCGGCCCGAAGAATTACCCGAGCTGCTGGCCAAGATCGATGCATATGAAGGAGAGGCACAGACACGACTTGCGCTTCAGCTTCTTACGCTCACATTTGTTCGCACAAAAGAGTTGATCGGTGCCGGGCAGCAAGAGTTCGACCTAGAAAGCGCGATGTGGGTGATACCGGCAGAGCGCATGAAAATAAAGGCGGAACATCTTGTGCCGCTATCGTGGCAAGCCCTCGCGGTGCTCAACGAGGTGGACGCCCTCAACACCGGCTCCGCCTTTCTCTTCCCCGGTCGCAATCCTATGAAGTCCATGTCCGAAAACACGATGCTCTTCGCGCTCTACAGGCTTGGTTACAAGGGACGTATGACGGGTCACGGTTTCCGTAGCGTCGCCTCGACGATTCTCAATGAGTCCGGATTTC
>CAYWBS010000277.1:0-4950 GCA_964456215.1 uncultured Hyphomicrobiaceae bacterium | reverse complement strand
TTTCAATAATCCTTATCGATGCAAAATCCGCGCGCCGAGCTTTGCCCATTTGCAGGCGATGGATTTTCTCTGTAAGGGGCACATGCTCGCCGACGTTTCCGCGGTCCTCGGCTCCCTCGATATCGTTTTCGGCGAGGTGGACCGATGACTGTCCGCCGCCTTGATCCAATCCAGCCGGATCGTTTTACTTTCACATCTGAAAATCTGGCCTGGGCGAAGGAGACGATTGCGAAATATCCAGATGGCAAGCAGGCCTCGGCCGTCCTCCCGCTGCTCTGGCGGGCGCAGGAACAGAATGAAGGCTGGCTGCCGGAACCGGCGCTTCGTCTCGTCGCCGATATGCTCGGCATGGCCTATATCCGGGTTTATGAGATCGCGACTTTCTATACGATGTTCCAGCTTTCACCGGTGGGCCGGAAGGCGCATGTGCAGGTTTGTGGAACGACGCCCTGCATGCTGCGTGGCGCCGAGGAGATCAAAGAAGTCTGCCAGCGCCGCATCGCCGAAGATCCCCACACACTTTCCGAAGATGGTGATTTCTCCTGGGAAGAAGTCGAATGTCTCGGGGCCTGCGTCAATGCGCCCATGGTGCAGATTTGGAAAGATACGTATGAGGACCTAACGCCCGAGACATTCGAAGCCGTTCTCGATGCGATTGCAAGCGGCAAGAAGCCGAAGCCGGGTCCTCAGATCGACCGGCAATTCTCCGCGCCGGCGGGAGGGCTTACAACACTGATCGATTCATCCGGCAATATTTCCGACAGCGGCGCGGTGGCGGCTAAAGAGGACACAGAGCAGGGGAGCGAAACGGGTCGGACATGATGAAGCGCAGAGCGGCGAGGCCGGCGCGAACGATGATTTCCAAGCAGGGGAAAATGAAGGGTCCGGAGCATGCTGAGCGATAAGGACCGCATATTCAGAAACCTTTACGGTCAGCATGACTGGCGGCTTGAAGGCGCCAAGGCGCGCGGCGCTTGGGACCAGACCAAGTCGTTGATCGACAAAGGCCGGAATTGGATCATCGAGGAAGTCAAGCATTCCGGCCTTCGTGGTCGCGGCGGCGCCGGTTTTCCGACCGGCCTTAAATGGTCCTTTATGCCGAAGCAACCCAGCGGCCGGCCGCATTACCTCGTTGTCAATGCCGATGAATCGGAACCCGGCACCTGCAAGGACCGGGAAATCATGCGCCATGACCCTCATTTGCTTGTTGAAGGCTGTCTGCTGGCATCCTTCGCCATGGGCGCAAAAACCTGCTACATCTATATCCGCGGTGAATTTGTCCGGGAACGCGAGCGCTTGCAGACGGCGATCGACGAAGCCTATGACGCCAGGCTCATCGGTCAGAACAATATTCACGGCTGGAACCTGGATATTTACGTCCATCCTGGAGCCGGTGCCTATATTTGCGGGGAAGAGACTGCCCTTCTGGAAAGCCTCGAAGGGAAAAAGGGCCAGCCCCGATTGAAGCCCCCATTTCCGGCGAATTGCGGCCTTTATGGCGCGCCGACGACCGTCAACAATGTCGAATCCATCGCCGTTACGCCGGACATATTGCGCCGCGGCGCCGTATGGTTTGCCGGGCTTGGCAAGCCGAACAATACCGGCACCAAGCTCTTTTGTATTTCAGGCCATGTGAATGCGCCCTGCAATGTCGAAGAGGAGATGGGTATTCCGCTCAAGGAGCTTCTCGATAAGCATTGCGGCGGCGTGCGCGGCGGCTGGGACAATCTCCTTGCGGTTATCCCCGGAGGGTCCTCCGTTGCCTGCCTGCCGTCTACGGTTTGTCAGGATCTGTCGATGGATTTTGACACGCTGCGCGACCTGAAATCGGGGCTCGGAACGGCGGCCGTCATCGTCATGGACAAATCGACGGATATCATCCGAGCCATCGCGCGTATTTCCTATTTTTATAAGCATGAAAGCTGTGGACAGTGCACGCCGTGCCGCGAGGGAACCGGGTGGATGTGGCGCGTCCTGGAGCGCATGGCGCGCGGCGAAGCGCGGAAGCAAGAAATCGATATGCTGCTCGATGTCGCCAATCAGGTGGAGGGGCACACGATTTGCGCGCTGGGGGATGCCGCCGCCTGGCCGGTGCAGGGACTTATTCGCCACTTCCGCCACGTAATCGAGAAACGTATCGATCAATATAGCGCCAACGCACGGATGGAAGGCGCCATATTGGAACCGGTGGCGGCGGAATAGAACGAAACACCGGACGCGGGTTGCTCAGGATGGGCAAACAGGATTAAGAGACGGCCAATGCCAAAAATCGTCATCGACGGTGTAGAGCACGAATTCGAAGACGGCTTGACGCTGATCCAGGCGTGCGAGGAGGCGGGCGTTGAGATACCCCGTTTCTGCTATCACGAGCGGCTTTCGATCGCCGGCAATTGCCGCATGTGTCTCGTCGAAATCGCCGGCATGCCGAAGCCGGTGGCTTCCTGCGCCATGGGAGTCAATGATTTGCGCCCGGGCCGCGATGGCGCGCCGCCGCAAGTCCGCACGAATTCGCCGCTCGTCAAGAAGGCGCGGGAGGGGGTGATGGAGTTTTTGCTTATCAATCACCCGCTCGATTGCCCGATCTGCGACCAGGGCGGCGAATGCGATCTGCAGGATCAGGCCATGGCCTATGGCGTTGATGCGAGCCGTTTTGCCCTCAACAAGCGGGCCGTCGAGGACAAGAATATCGGCCCGCTCATCAAGACCATCATGACGCGGTGCATTCATTGTACGCGCTGCGTCAGATTCATGACCGAAGTTGCCGGTGTCGAGGAACTTGGCGCTGCCGGGCGTGGCGAGGATATGGAAATCACCACATATCTCGAGCAAGGCATGACTTCGGAACTTTCCGGAAATGTCATCGATCTTTGTCCGGTCGGCGCCTTGACGTCCAAGCCCTATGCATTTTCATCGCGCCCCTGGGAGCTCAGAAAGACTGAATCGATCGATGTCATGGATGCGGTCGGATCGAATATCAGGGTTGACGTGCGTGGCCGCGAGGTCATGCGCATTCTTCCCCGAAACCATGACGACGTGAACGAAGAATGGATTTCGGATAAGACGCGGTTCATTTGGGACGGACTCAGAACGCGGCGTCTCGATCAACCCTATATCCGTGAGGACGGTCATCTGCGCGCCGCCGATTGGGATGAGGCTCTGGCGCTCACGGCGGCAAAGATAAAGGCCACTGCTTCACCGGATCGCGCGGCGGCGCTGGTGGGCGACCTGCAGGCTGCCGAGGAAATCTTTGCCCTGAAGGATCTGGCGGACCGTCTTGGCTGGACCCATCTCGATTGCCGTCAGGATGGCGCCAGGCTCGATCCTGAATTGGGCAGGGCGAGCTACCTGTTCAATTCTTCGATCAGGGCGATCGAGGAAGCCGACGCACTTTTGCTCGTCGGCACCAATCCGCGGATGGAAGCGGCAGTGTTAAACGCCCGTATCCGCAAGCGCTGGCGAACCGGTCAGTGCAAAATAGGTCTTATCGGCCAGGCCGCGGATCTCAACTATCCCTTTGATTTTCTTGGAGCCGGACCCGCTACCCTTCGCGATCTCGCCTCCGGCAAGTCCGCCTTCGCTGGCGTCCTCAAGGATGCGGACCGGCCAATGGTCATCGTTGGCCAAGGCGCTCTGGCCCGCGAAGACGGGCAGGCCATCCTGCGCATGGCGGCGCGGCTCGCAGCAGACATTGGCGGGTTCGCGGAAGACGGCAGTTGGACCGGCTTCAATATATTGCACACGGCGGCATCGCGCGTCGCGGCCCTCGATCTGGGCTTTGTCCCGGGCCAGGGAGCGCTCGATACGGAAGGCGTCCTTGACGGTGCGGAGAAAGGCAAAATTGATTTGGTTTATTTGCTCGGCGCCGACGAGCTTGACATGGACCGTTTCGGCAAGGCGTTTGTTATTTATCAGGGCAGCCATGGTGACCGGGGTGCGGAACGGGCGGACGTAATTTTGCCCGGCGCCGCCTATACCGAGAAGAACGGCACCTACGTCAACACCGAAGGGCGAAGCCAATTGGCGTTTCGCGCTGCGTTTCCGCCAGGCCAGGCGAAGGAGGACTGGACGATCCTGCGCGCGCTGTCCGCCCATGTCGGTGAAACCCTGCCTTATGACAATCTGCAGGCGCTGCGTGCCGCTCTCTACAAGGCGGCGCCGCATTTGGCGGCGATCGACGAATTGCCGGCCCCGGACCATAACGCCCTATTGGCGCTTGGCGCCGAGACGGGGAAAATCGACGATCAGCCGTTCGCACCGGCGATTGCGGATTTCTATTTGTCCAATGCCATCGCCCGTTCTTCTGCGATCATGGCGGAGATGAGTGTTCTCAAACAATCCGATGGACAAGGAGCGACGGGAACCGATGGTTGAGATTTGGACAAACTATGCACTGCCGGTCTTGATCATCGTGCTGCAAAGCGTTGCGCTCCTGGTGCCGATGCTGATCATAGTGGCCTATTTGATCTATGCCGACCGTAAGATCTGGGCGGCTGTGCAAATGCGCCGCGGCCCGAATGTCGTCGGGCCATTCGGGCTTCTGCAGTCCTTCGCGGATATGTTGAAGTTCGTCTTCAAGGAAGCCGTCATTCCGGCAGGCGCCAACAAGGGCGTATTTCTTCTGGCACCCCTGGTGAGTTCCGTCCTCGCCATTTCCGCCTGGGCGGTGATCCCGGTCGCCCAGGGCTGGGTGGTGGCGGACTTGAACGTCGGCATTCTCTATATCTTCGCCATTTCCTCGCTCGGCGTATACGGCGTCATTATGGGTGGCTGGGCGTCGAACTCGAAATACGCGTTCTTGGGAGCGCTCCGATCAGCGGCGCAGATGGTCTCTTACGAAGTTTCCATCGGCTTTGTCATCGTCTCGGTGCTCTTATGCGCAGGCTCACTTAATCTGACGGATATCGTCAATGCGCAAAAGGGCGAGTGGGGCCTCCTTAACTGGTACTGGCT
>CAYWBS010000276.1:0-4980 GCA_964456215.1 uncultured Hyphomicrobiaceae bacterium | reverse complement strand
GTCTTCGGGAACGGGTCCTGCTCCTCGTAGATCACCGGCGCCGACCCCGCCACCCCCGCCGTCATTGTCGAGAACGGCACGCTGCCGGACGAGCGTGCGGTGGAGACGACCGTCGGCGACCTTGAGCAATGTGTTTCGGAATGCGCCATCCACAGTCCGGCGATCATTTTCGTCGGACTGAACTGGTCCGGCCTGGGTCTTTCGCGGCCAGGCAAGGTCGCGCTTTTCGATAGCGGCAACGTGGTCTCCCTTGATGCATGCCGGCCGCAAGCGCTTTGCGTGCAGATCAGCTGAGGCTGGAATGAGAGGATCATGTAATGGCGAAATCCCGCGAAGCATCTCAGGTGGTAACGGCGAACCGGCTTGGCGATGGGCTTGTGGTCTTCTTGGGCGCAGGCGGGACGTGGGTCGAGGATATCGAACGGGCGATCGTTGCCGTCACTAAGGAAGCAGCCGACGCGCTCCTGCGGCAAGGCGTCGAAGCCGAGATCGCCAACAAGGTCGTCGGGCCCTATCTGATCGAAGTCGGCGGCGCCGAGGGCGCGATCGTGCCGCTCCATATTCGCGAACTCATGCGCACCAAAGGGCCGAGCGTGCGCCCGGATCTGGGCAAGCAGGCGGCGGCCCGTCCGCACTGATTGAGGTCAGACGACGTAGAGATTCCCGTATGGCAGTGAAGCACTGCCGTGATCGTTCGGAACAAGGTTAGATCGGGTCAGGACAATATATCGTTACGATGAATTCGACCATCAGTTCGTCAAGGCGCGCGTCGGCCAGTTTCGCGATCAGGTCGCGCGGCGGCTGAGCGGCGCATTGACGGAAGAGCAGTTCCGGCCGCTTCGGCTGATGAACGGGCTCTATCTGCAACTCCACGCCTATATGCTGCGGGTGGCGATTCCCTATGGAACGCTTTCAAGCCGGCAAATGCGTCAGCTCGCCTTTATCGCCGAGCGCTATGACAAGGATTACGGCCATTTCACAACGCGGCAGAACATTCAGTTCAACTGGCCGAAACTTGAGGATATGCCCGATATCCTGACGCACCTCGCCGAGGTGGAGATGCACGCCATCCAGACCAGCGGCAATTGCATCCGCAACGTCACCGCCGATCATTGGGCGGGTGTGGCGGCGGATGAGATCGAGGACCCGCGCCCCTATGCCGAACTTCTCCGGCAATGGTCGAGCGTCCATCCCGAGTTCACCTTTCTGCCGCGCAAGTTCAAGATAGCGGTCACCGGCGCCCCGAATGACCGCGCCGCCGTGGCGTTCCACGATATCGGTCTCAGACTCAAAGAAAACCAAGCGGGCGAAGTCGGCTTCGAGGTGCTCGCCGGCGGCGGCATGGGCCGCACGCCGGTGGTGGCGGTCACCGTCCGGGACTGGCTGAGCAAGCAGGAATTGCTCGCCTATGTCGAAGCCATCATGCGCGTCTACAATCTCCATGGCCGGCGGGACAATAAATACAAGGCGCGCATCAAAATCCTGGTGATGGATCTCGGAGCCGACGCGTTCCGCCGTCAGGTGGAGGCGGAATTCGCAAAGATCGAGGCGCCGGAAGTTCTTCTTCCAGATGAGGAGCTCACGCGCATCGCCGCCTACTTCAAGGGTCCTGACTACGAGCGGCTGAGCGGAGACGATGCCGGGCTGAAGCGCCGGCTGGAGGAGAATGCCGCGTTTCGTGCCTGGCACGATACCAATGTCGCCGCCCACCGGGCGCCCGGTTACGCCATCGTCAATATTTCACTGAAGCCCGTCGGCGGCATTCCCGGCGACGCTGCCTCGGAGCAGATGCGCGCCGTCGCCGATTTGGCGGAGAGCAACAGCCTCGACGAGATCCGTGTCAGCCACGAACAAAACCTCGTGCTTCCCCACGTGAAGAAAACCGACCTCTACGATGTTTGGCGGGGCCTGGTGAAGGCGGAGCTTGCGGCCGGCAATCTGGGTCTGATCTCGGACATCATCTGCTGCCCCGGCTTGGATTATTGCGGCCTGGCGACGGCGCGTTCGATTCCGATCGCGCAGCAGATCAGCAGTCATTTCGGCGATGCTGAAAGACAACGCCAGATCGGCGATCTCAAGATCAAGATCTCGGGCTGCATCAACGCCTGCGGGCATCACCACGCCGGCCATATCGGCATTCTCGGCCTCGAAAAACGGGGCGCGGAATATTACCAGATCACGCTCGGCGGTAGCGGCGATGAAAACGCGTCTATCGGCGCTATTCTCGGGCCCGGCTTTTCCAACACCGAAGTCGTGCCGGCCGTCGGCAAGATCATTGATACCTATTTGGGCTTGCGCGAAGACGGCGAAACCTTTCTCGAAGCCTATCGCCGCGTCGGCGCGCAGCCTTTCAAGGAGGCCCTCTATGCCACTCATTAAGGACGACGGCTTCGTCGACGACGATTGGACGGAACTCGCCGATGAGGCGCCGCTTGCCGGCACGGTCGACGCCCTGATCTCCTTTGCGCGTCTCGAACGGGACCGGGCCGAGATCGCGGCCCATAACGGCCGTATCGGCGTTCGCATCGGCAATGATGCCGATGTCCGGGCCCTTGCCCCTTACCTGGACCGTTTGAGCCTTGTCGCGCTCGAATTTCCGGCATTCACCGACGGCCGGGCCTATTCCCAGGCGCGCATTATCCGCCGTCAACTGGGCTTTGCCGGCGAAATTCGCGCCACCGGCGATGTGCTCGCCGATCAGGCGGAAATGATGGTGCGCTGTGGCTTCGACAGCTTTGAAGCAAAAGACGGGCAATCCCTGGAGGTCTGGCGGCGGGCGGCCCATGCGCTGACACTCTCCTATCAGCGCAGTTACCGGCGGCCCGGCGAAAATGCCCGCCATGGTTTGCCCGGCCACGCCCCTCGCCACGCATCGAGGCCGGAAGCGGAACGCCTCGCCGGCGCCGTCTGAGCGGTTTTACCCGTGCGTCAGAAACGCCGTCAGATACATGATGGCGATCCCGCAGGCGAAACCGGAAAGACTTGCGACCGATTGCCAGGAAAGCACTCCGTCTCCTTGCCGCCGAAGCAGCAGGTTTCCGACTTCGATAATGACTTGCAGGATGGCGCCGGCGCCGATCCCGAATGCCAGCGCCGTCCAGAATGGTGAAATCGACAAGGCCCCCAGCATCGTCCCGGGTATGGCCGGCCCGCCGGCGACAAGCGCGAGAAACGCAAGATTGACAATGGATAGAGCGTCTTTGCGGATCGGCGCCGCAATGGCGATACCCTCCGTTACATTGTGAAGGGCGAACCCGAGCACGAGAAACGACGCCAACGCTATTTCGCCGACGGCGAACGAGGCGCCGATCGCCAGTCCTTCTCCGAAATTATGGACACCGATGCCGATGGCGATGAACAGCGCCAGCGCCGCGCCTACCGGAGGTTTGCCGCCACGCCGCCCGATCCCCAGAAGAACGAGGCAGGACAGCAAGGCGCTCAGCCAGATGATAAGGTCGGCGTGAAGGCCCTTGGCGGCCTTCCCGGCAACCTCAAGGCCTTCCCCGAGCGTATCCACGAGCAGGAAGGAAAGGAGGCCGACCGTCAGCGCCAGGGCGAAATCCCGCCCGCGCTCTCCAAAGCTCAAAAGCGCCGGATAGAACGTATAGCCGATGATCACCGGGACGATGCCGACAAACAGGCCGATTAGGGCAAAACCGGCAAAGCTTCCGAAGGTTAATCGCGGCGTGGCCACCGCGACGTCGATTGTATGTTTGATGGTCACGCCGGTCGCCGTCACGAAAGCCAGATGATGCGTTTCGCCGGTGATCCAATGATAGGGAATGTGGATCGTGGCCGATTTGAGATAACCGACCGAGTGTCCCGGAGTAATCGAAAAGGACCTGTAGGCGCCGTCGACCTGTACCTGCGCGATCACCGTCGGCTTGGCGCTGGAGCCGCGGACGGTAACGTGAATTCCCGATCCGTCCAGGCGGACGCTTTCGACGGCGACGGCCTCCGCCGGCGGCACTTCCTTGGTCAAATAATCGAAAGGTTTGCCGGCAAGGAACGCCGCGATCAACGCAATGATGAGCAGGATCGGCAGGATAATGGTCGAACGTATCGTCAGCGCGTCCATATCAGACGACCTCGAAATGCGCCATCCAGCCAAGTTCGGCAAACTCGCTTTGATGGGCGTGGAACATATAGAGCCCCGGCTCATGGTTGGCGAAACTGAACTCCAGGATTCCCCGTTGCGCCTGGCATTGCATGACGGTGTCGACGGTCTTCAGCGTCGGCGTCAGGGTCGTGCCGTGATCGTAATAGTCGAAGAAATTCGCATGGATGTGAAACGAGTTGATTGGATCGAATTCGGTGACGTTGACGAGATAGATCCTGACCGGCCGTGCCCGTTCGATGGTGATCGCGTCATGCTGATAGGCGAAGGCGACCGTGTTGACGGCGTAAAATTCGTTCTCGTCGTCGAAATTTGTATCGAAACCGTTCATCACCATGACGAATTCCTGCCACTCCCTGTTCGCCGGGCTGGCGAGCACGCGGCTACGCGCGACGTCCGCGTGTTCGGGGTGACGGTCGGGATCGGGATCGATGATAAAGGCGCCGTAAAGTCCCTTGTGGATGTGCCGTTTCAAAGGAAAGGAATGGCAATGATAGAGGTGGCAGCCGAACGGCTCGGCGGTGAATTCGTAAACGAACGTCTCCCCCGGCGCCACCTGCCCGGCGCCGGGCACGCCGTCCATGCGCGCCGAATGGATGCCGTGAAAGTGCATCGTGTGCTCGTGGCTTCCGGAATTCGTAAAGTCGATGCGTATCAGGTCGCCCTCGCTTGCCCGCAAGGTCGGCCCCGGCACGCGGCCGTTATATGTCCAGGCCGGAAACAGGACGCCGGGCGCGATCTCGATTTCCTTGTCGATCGCCGTAATCTCGAATTTCCGTAATCGGCGCCCATCCTTGGCGGTCGAGAGAGTTCCGGTTTCCCAACCGGTCAGGATATCTTTTGGGTTGAAACCGTTTCGCGCG
>CAYWBS010000275.1:0-4987 GCA_964456215.1 uncultured Hyphomicrobiaceae bacterium | reverse complement strand
GGCCGGAAAAGGCCCGCGAATACGGGGTGAAGGTCCTCAACCGGGCCCTTGAGGGCATCGACGGCACGACGGCCCTGCATATTTGCTTCGGCTACGCGGCCATCATCCACGAACGCCCCGAGGGCTATTCGTTCCTCCCGGAGCTGGCGGCCACGCCGGTCAACCAGATCTCCATCGAAACCGGGCAATCCTCGCTTGATTGCTCGGTGCTGGAAAAACTGCCGGGCAAGCAGATCATTCTCGGCGTCATCGATCTGTCGGACATGAATGTGGAAACGCCCGAAACCGTCGCGGCACGCATCCGCCGGGCGCTTCCCTATGTGCCCTCCAAGCGCATTACCGTCGCCCCTGATTGCGGCATGAAATATCTGCCGCGCGATGTGGCCTTCGGCAAACTTCAGGCGATGGTCAAGGGCGCGAACATCGTCCGCAAGGAAGTGGCCGGATGATGCATGTGCGCCCGGGCGTAGCGCTCCGGCCCGGTCAACTGCTCGGTCAGCAAAACCCGAACTGATCGAACCATCCCACACTGCCGCTCAAACTCGTGGACGCATCGGTTCAAATTAATGTGATCCCGATTCCCGTTTGGCGCCTCATCTATCGATACAGAACGTAACAATTCCAGTCTAACATGCGCGTACGGCGCCGCAATTTGACCGGCGATAAGCCGCGTTCAAGTAGTGGCCGGGGCTTCCGGTAGTGCGGGCCGAATCGACGGTTTGTCGAGGGCTCTAAATATCAGGAGACGTGCAGTGAGGATGAAAGTAATCGGGCTCAGCCTGTTTGTGGTAGTTGCTGCCGGACCCGCCGCGGGCGCGGCGAACATCGAGGAGGGCAAGTCGAAGGCGGCGCCGTGCACGGCCTGCCATGGAACGAACGGGGTGAGCGTCAGTGACGATATTCCCAATCTCGCCGGCCAGAGAACGAAATATCTGGAGGCCCAACTCAAGGCCTTCAAGTCCGCCAGCCGCAAGAACGCCATAATGAATGCGATCGCGGCCCAGCTTGGTGACGCCGATATAGTGAATCTGACGGCTTTCTGGAGCAGTCTGCCCGGCGCTTCGGGCGACACCAAATCCGCGCTTTTGGAAAAAATCGAAAAAACGCGGGTCGGCTTTCCGGAAGACTACAAGAAGTCATTCACCTATTACATGACGATAAATTTCGCGGACAGAAAGCAGGTGCGCAAATATTACGCCAACAAGATCGCGTTGGCGGCAGCACGCGACGGCAAGCCGATGGGTGATGGATCCATGCTGTTCGTCGAGGTTTACAAGGCAAAGCTTGATGACGCGAAAAAGCCCGTCATGGGCGGCGACGGCTATTTTGTTGCGGATAAGCTCGCCGCCTACACGGCCATGCAGCAGAAGCCCGGCTGGGGAGACGACATCCCCGATCTTTATCGCAACGGCGATTGGAATTATGCGGTTTTCAATGCCGACGAGTCGGTCAAGGGCGGCGTCAATCAGGCGAAATGCTTTGCGTGCCACAAGCCGCTGGATAAAGACAGCTACGTCTTTACCCTGAAGGAACTGGCCGTGAAAGCCAAGATGGCCAAGTAATTCCGCTTATGGTCTCGACGGCGGCGCGTTTTCCGGCACGCCGCCGGCGGGGCAATTTTTTGCCGCCGCGCGCGCGCCCATTGGCAGAAGCCCAGCCGCCCGCCGTTATCGCATTTCGGTTTCGAAAGCGTATCGCGTCAAACCACGCCTTCCGTCTCGATATTGAGCGTCCTGCCGCAATGCTTGCAATGCACCGCGTCCGGGTCGTGGCGGCTTAAACCGCAGTCGGGGCAGGAATATCGGACCTTGGCAGGACGGAAAATCGTCTGGATCAGCCGCAGGAACAGCGCCACGCCGACAACCATGATGAAGACCGCGGTCAGGCGGCCCATCGGTCCCTGCAGCGTAATGTCGCCGAAGCCGGTCGTCGTCAGCGTCGTAACGGTAAAATAGAGCGCATCGATATAGTTGTTGATCTCGGGGTTCGAATGGACCTGCAACACATAGACCAAAGCCGTCACGATAAAGATGAACACGCACAGATTGATGACGCTTTGGATGACTTCTTCATTGCGTTTGAAATAGGCGGATCTCGTTCTGAGATCGCCGAGCACGTGATAGGACCTGAGTAGGCGCAACGCCCGAAGCACACGCAGAAAAATGAAACTCTCGAGAAAGAGCGGCGCGAGAAGCGTGAAGATAACCACAATGTCCGCCCAGGTCGTGAGCTGCAACAGGTAGTGGAGCCTGTTTGGGGCGATGTAAAGCCGCGCCAGAAAGTCGGCCAGAATGACCGCCGCGATAATCAATTCAATAACGCGGATCCAGAGGGCATCGGCGAGAAAAGAGGAAACGACAAAGAACAGGATCGTCGCAACGTCAAAGGCCAATATCCCCCATCGAAAACGCCGTGAGCGGGCGCTGGCGCCGTGATAGCGGCTGATGAGATAACGTTTGAGATCTTGCTTGGTGAAGTCCATGGCGGGCTGACACTTGCGAGCAGAGCGGGTTAAGAAAGGGTTGCCGGAGCCAATAGATCGCCCAAGTGTCCCAAAAGCAAGATTTTCTATAGGATCCGTCAATCGCTCGCGGCGGCGTGCCCGCCGGCCGTGCCGAGTTCCTTTCGGCAATCCGATAGAATCGCGGTAGACTGAGGACATGCGACAATATCTCGACCTCATACGCCGGATACGAGCGGAGGGAACCCGCAGAGAGGATCGCACCGGCACCGGCACGCTCAGTATTTTTGGCCATCAGATGCGGTTCGATCTGACCGAGGGCTTTCCACTTCTAACCACCAAGAGGCTCCATCTCAAATCGATTATCCATGAGCTCCTATGGTTTTTGCAGGGCAACACCAATGTCCGCTATCTGAATGAACACGGGGTCAGGATCTGGGATGAATGGGCCGACGAAAATGGCGATCTCGGGCCGGTCTATGGCCGGCAATGGCGATCATGGCCGGCGTTGGACGGCCAGCCCATCGATCAAATATCCGAACTTGTCTCCGGCCTGAAGAAGAACCCTTATTCCCGCCGCCATATCGTCACGGCGTGGAACCCGGCCGATGTCGAGGATATGGCGCTGCCGCCCTGCCATTGCCTGTTCCAGTTTCACGTTTCCGAAGACCGGCTGTCCTGCCAGCTCTATCAGCGCTCGGCGGATGTCTTTCTCGGCGTCCCGTTCAATATCGCCTCCTATGCCCTTTTGACCTTGATGGTGGCGCAGGTCACCGGCTATGTGCCCGGTGAATTCATTCATACTTTTGGCGATGCCCATCTCTACCTCAACCACCTCGATCAAGCCGATATTCAGCTTCAGCGCGAACCGCGTCCGCTGCCGCGGATGACGCTAAATCCCGACATCCGCAATTTGTTCGATTTCGTCTATGAGGATTTCGAGCTCGAAGACTACGACCCGCATCCGCATATCAAGGCGGCGGTCTCTGTTTGAGAAGGGCGTCGGCGGAAAAGGATTTCACTCATGCGGCTAGCCATTATCGTAGCGAAGGCCGAGAATAACGTCATCGGCCGCGGCTGCGCCTTGCCGTGGCACCTTTCGTCCGACCTCAAGCATTTCCGCCGCCTCACCTTCGGCAAGCCGGTCATCATGGGGCGCAAGACGTTCCAATCGATGGGCAAACCGTTGGTCGGTCGCGACAATATCGTGGTCACTCGCGATCCCGATTTCCACGCCGAGGGCATCACCGTCGTCAATGATATCGAACAGGCCATGCAGCGCGGCAAGGAGTTCGCCCGGGAGCGAATGGTCGATGAAATAATGGTGATCGGCGGCGGCGAAATCTATCGGGCCGTGCTCGATAAAGCGAAGCGGATATATCTAACCGAGGTGCATGCGCGTCCCGAGGGAGATACCTTCTTTCCCGAGATCGACCCTAAGACATGGCGGGAAACACTGCGCAGACATCATTATGCCGGTCCGCGAGACGACTATAATTTCAGTCTCGTCGTGCTTGTACGCCCGAATGGAGATGATTAGAGCCCTTTCAACGAATGCCGCCCGGAACCAGATTCACTTCACGAAAAGCGTATGCTTTCTGCGCGAGATGTGCTTTTACTAGGTAATACGCTTGCCGCTAGGATCGCCAAGTTCCCGGCGATACGGAAGACGGGCTGCGTTGCATGGCCAAGCGGACTGTCTTATAACCCACCCGGACCACTTGGAATTTCATGGTGCAATGCGCATTTTGAGCGTAATGGCCCGTTTCAAGCAAATAAATGAGGGCGGTGCCAAAGTGGAATGTCCGCTGAGCTCAGCCAGCCACAATCTATTGAAGGACGACGAGGAACATGCCTTGGAGTAGTCAAAACGGCGGCGGTAGATGGAAAAGCGGCGGCGGCCCCTGGGGACAGGGACCGTCGGGCGGCGGCCAGCCCCCCGATCTTGAAGAAATACTGAAACGCGGCCAGGACCGGCTAAAGCAGGCCATGCCGGGAGGCGGAATGAGCGGGCTTTGGCTGGCTATTTTTGCGTTCGTTGGTCTCTGCGTCATTGGTTTTTTCGGTTTCACATTCCGCGTCAACCCCGATGAATTGGGCGTCGTATTGCGGTTTGGCAAGTTGCACCGGGAAATGCCGCCGGGCTTGAATATCCGTCTTCCTTACCCCATCGAGGAAGTTTATCTGCCGAAAGTGACGCGCATCAACAGAACGGAGGTCGGCTTGCGCGAGGGGGGGGCGAGCTCGTTTACAAGGCAGGTTCCGGACGTGCCGGAAGAGAGCCTGATGCTGACGGGAGACGAGAATATTGTCGATGTCGATTTCGTCGTGCTTTGGCAAATAAAGAATGCCGCCGACTTCCTCTTTAACATTCAAAAGCCCGAAACAACGGTCAAAGCCGTCGCCGAAAGCGCCATGCGTGAAGTCGCGGGCAAAAGAGAGATTCAGCCGATCCTGACACAGGACCGCGCAGAGATTGAACTCGTCGTTCGCGAACTCATTCAGACGACACTGGATAGCTATAAG
>CAYWBS010000274.1:0-4994 GCA_964456215.1 uncultured Hyphomicrobiaceae bacterium | reverse complement strand
TATAGTCCGACTTTAGCCACTTGCCTATCAAAGTGTCGGGTTTTCCAGCCTGGTTTTCTTCGATATCGGCTTTGATGAGATGGAGGAAGGAAAGCTTGAATTGACGAACGTCGTTACGAAACGCTTCATTGGCTGAAAAAATGTCGTGTATATCATCGCCGCGTTCCGATGCGAGCACGCCGAGACAGCGGGCAAATATCATGCTGTCCCCCGCGCCGAACGTGAGGCGCGCCTCGGCGTAGGCATTCAAATCTAATATTTTGAGCATGCGGGCGCTCAACTGATCCAGCGTCTCGGAAGTCTGTTCCGGCGTGCGCCGCTCTTTGATGATTTCAGCCTGAGCGCCCTTTTCTTCATTATTCCGTTGCTCCTTTTCCCCATGAGACCGGGAGGCGCCAAACGCGCAAGACGGGTCAGGCCCAGCCATGCGATCGTTTGGCGTTCGCCCGGGCGCTTCCATTACCGTTCCCGAGGAGCCTTCCTCAATGGGTGTTTCCTGTTCGTTGCGCCGCAGTCGGTTGAGGATCATGCGGATTCCACCAGTTTTCTTCTCCGATGTTCCATCGGTCCACTCATCCGGTTCGCCGGTACGCCCGTCACTTCGCGGCGTGCCTTCGATTTCCCCGTTTTTCGTGGCGCCAACGCCTTCGTTTTCCGCGGGCTCGGAAATTTTCTCGCCGGGTTCCGCGTACATCTGATTGAGTGACGCTAACGCCATATCGACCGGCCCAACGGGAAAGTCTGCGAACACCCCGCAATCAGCTATGACTTTGGAGATCAGAGAGTTCGCACTCGGTATCGGCGTATCTGCGGGTTCCGGAGGATCCGTCATTTGCGTTGCAGGATCGCCGGCCGCTAGCGCATCCGGCGCCGACGGCTCGCGGGTGGCAACTGGCCCCTCCGCTTCGGTCGTGGATTCCGTCGACTCCAAGGCGGCCCTAGCGGCAGACTTAGCGCCAGGTTCGTCCTCCGGGTAATCGTTGCTATCCTCGTTATTGGCAGGATCGGGAATCTGATCGGCAAGCGCCTTGCGGTTCCGGGTTTCATCCTTGTCGGGACTGAGCCGGTCGATCGCCGCCGCAAGATGGCGGCGTGCGGATGCGCCGAGAAGTCCGGATACCGTTTGATAGAAGGAAGACCTGCCGGTCTTATCTTCCGTAATCTGCCGCGCTGTCTGGTCAAGGGTCTTGACGATCTTTCGGGTGAATGTCCTGCGGCTATTGATGACTGTCAAGGCGCCTTCGAGCAGGGTCGATGTGGCGCCAAGTTTCTGCGCGGCGCCAACGAGTTCCTTGATTTTTGCAACGAAATCTGCTTCGTCCGCGTTTTCTTCGCTCAGCCGTGAAATTCCGAGTCCGTCCGCCGTGAGGTTGGCGCCTTTGACGATGAAGTGGCGGGAACCATCGTCGTTGAACTTAACGGTATAATCAGCGCCTTTGAGAAGATTGATTTCATCGAGCGTGGATTCTTCCACCAACAGGTCCAAATGGTTGTAGAACTCGTTGAATGTCACTGCCAGGGCCGGATAGCTGGCGGCATCGGAGAAGGCGGCACCGGTACGCAGAATAGCTTTTGCGTCATCGACAACGGCGCGCATGGTCGACAAAGCAACGAGCGCCGTTCGCACGCGCTGGACGGCGAGATCAATTTCGTCCAAACGGTGGTGGAGTTCGTGAATTCTGCTCGTCAATAGAGCGATGGAAAGCAGGGTGCGCGCGGACTGGATGGTCTCAACATTGTCGAAATCGATGACATCATCGATTCCTTTCTGCAAATCCCGGTCGAGCCGATGTCTGGGTCCTGCCTCAAGCTTTGTGCCGGCAGGACGAACTTCAGCCGCGTGGCCAGACTTGTCCGACATTGTGCGTCGTCCTTATAAGCAGAGAATCGGGGGTTCTGTTCCGCCCCTACGATAGATTGGAGGCGTCAAACAGCAAGAATTGAGGAGAGTTAACGTTAAGTCGCTGCCCCGCGGTCAAAGGCCTCCCGGCGGCGGCGAGGGGCAAATTCGGGTAAGCTAAACACCTTTTCAGAAGGCGGATGTCGTCAAGAGACGGCTTCGAATTCTCTAAAGCCGCTTTTCAGCTTGTTCATCCGGATTTGAATGACCCGTAAGACCAGTTCACTTGGATGCGGGTCCGGAGCGCGCGTAGCTGTCATGTCTTTGACTTTACGTTCAACCGCCTGCAGCACTTCCAGGCGCCGTTTTAGGACATGCGCTTCCGGGGAGGAATGCGGATCAACATTGTTATTTGCCGGAAGCAAATTCTCAAATTTGTCCCAGGCCGATTCTTGACGCTCTTTTTTTTCGGTACGGCAAACCATTCCCCGTTCCCCATTTGTCTCACGCGATCGTGACGTGAAATGACATTTGTCTATTAGTGCAATCGTTACGGCACCCTGGTTTGGAATCAAGGCACGGATAAGATAATCGGGCCAATAAGAGGCCGGAATGACACTAATTCGAACTCGATGTTGCTGTTGTGCAACAAATAGTCCTGGAGACATGCCCTCCATTGCATATTGCGGCCGAAATCGCCGCGGTCGGCGCAACAAGATTGCGCGGATGTGGCAACAGGACTTGGGCTGGCATCTGGAATGGTTTTCCTGTATTCAGGCGTCGCGGATTTATCCAATTTTCGCGTCAAAACCGGATTGGACCGGCTGCAAATGACGGGCGGTTAGCTCAGTTGGGAGAGCGCCTGGTTTACACCCAGGGGGTCGGCAGTTCGAGCCTGTCACCGCCCACCATTTGATCGCGCAATACATTTGTCGTATTTTGGCGCATTGGCGCCGGACCATGTCCTTGACTCGCCCGAACGGCTCCAGTACACCCGACGCAATCAAGCGAGAGCCTTTGCCTTTGGGGGTGTAGCTCAGTTGGTTAGAGCGCTGGCCTGTCACGCCAGAGGCCGCGGGTTCGAGTCCCGTCACTCCCGCCAGAGATGCGCTGGCAAATCTGCAAAGTTGAACATTTCCTTACAGGAAGGGTGTGAGACCCTCGGCCGGACGCTTATATATATTTTAGCAATTCATACTTGGGCATCTTCGATAGAAAATTGAGGCGCTCGGCGCTTGCCAGACGTTCTGAGGTGCGCTAAGCCGCTCAGAAGGCCTTAGCATCGATTGTGCCGGTCTGTCAGCAGGCAGCGCGATGTTTACGGGATCATACGCGCGATTGGCTGCCGATGGAGTGGCGGGGGCGTGCGGAAAGGAGATGCGGGTGAAAGATTGCGGCAATTCTTCAAGCCGGCGGAATTGATCTTGCACCTGTCTTGATCTGCCATGAGCGAACTCGTATTGGATTATTTGCCCGTTGTCATTTTCATCGGTGTGTCGCTGGTGATCGGGCTCGCGCTTTTGATCGCGCCGTTTCTGATCGCCGTGCGCAATCCCGATCCGGAAAAAGTGTCGGCCTATGAGTGCGGGTTTAATGCTTTCGACGATGCGCGAATGAAATTCGACATTCGCTTTTATCTCGTCGCCATTCTCTTTATCATTTTTGATCTCGAAGCCGCTTTTTTGTTTCCGTGGGCAATTACGTTTAAGGAGATAGGTACTGCTGGCTTTTGGTCGATGATGGTGTTCATTGCCGAGCTTGCAATCGGTTTGATTTATGCCTGGAGGATAGGGGCTCTCGAATGGGATTGATGAAGCCGCCATATTTTGAGCAGCCGGACCGAGGCGGCGCCATTGACAGTGGAGACGCTGGTGGACGCGACGCTGCGGACCTGTTTTTCGCGGAGATTTCTGGCGAACTCGCTGACAAGGGGTTCCTGGTTACGGCCTCGTCCGACCTGATCAACTGGGCGCGAACCGGCTCATTGATGTGGATGACGTTCGGTCTTGCCTGCTGCGCCATCGAAATGATGCAGGCCTCGATGCCGCGCTACGACCTGGAGCGGTTTGGGTTTGCGCCGCGCGCCAGTCCGCGCCAATCGGATGTCATGATCGTTGCCGGCACGCTTACCAACAAGATGGCGCCGGCGCTGCGCAAGGTCTATGACCAGATGCCGGAGCCGCGCTACGTCATATCCATGGGCAGCTGCGCCAATGGCGGCGGCTACTATCACTATTCTTATTCCGTCGTTCGCGGCTGCGACCGGATCGTGCCTGTCGATATTTATGTTCCAGGTTGCCCTCCAACGGCGGAAGCGTTGGTTTACGGCATCCTGCTTTTACAAAAAAAGATCCGCCGCACAGGAACAATCGAGAGATAAGATCGGTCTTGAGATCTGCCGGGCATATGATGGACGAGGCGCTCAACGAGTTCGGGGAGATTGTCGCTGGCGCGCTTGCCGACGCCATCGTTGAGCGCCATGTCGCCTATGGTGAGCTCACGGTCTCGGTGGTGCGCGAACATATTGTCCAGGTGCTCAAATTTCTGCGCGATGATCCGCGGTGCCAGTTCTCCATCCTGATCGACATATGCGGCGCCGACTATCCTGAACGCCCGAAACGGTTCGACGTTGTTTATCACCTTCTCAGTCCAAAACAAAATCAGCGTATTCGCATAAAAACGCAGACCGACGAGAACACGCCTGTGCCAAGCGTGATCAGTATTTATCCTGCCGCAAACTGGTTTGAGCGCGAAGCTTTTGACTTTTACGGCATTCTGTTTTCCGGCCATCCGGATCTCAGACGGATCTTGACGGATTATGGGTTTCAGGGGCATCCGCTGCGCAAGGACTTCCCTCTCACAGGTTACGTGGAAGTTCGCTATGACGACGAGCAAAAGCGCGTCGTCTACGAGCCGGTAAAGCTTGACCAGGAATTTCGGTCCTTCGATTTCATGAGCCCGTGGGAGGGAGCGCACTACATCTTGCCCGGCGACGAGAAGGCCAAGACCGGTGAGAATGGCAAGGCTTGAGCACTAACCACGGCGTTGCAAATAGCAGACACAGAGATTTGACATATGGTCGAAACCGAGATCCGCAATTTCAATATCAATTTCGGCCCGCAGCACCCGGCGGCACATGGCGTTCTGCGTCTGG
>CAYWBS010000273.1:0-5001 GCA_964456215.1 uncultured Hyphomicrobiaceae bacterium | reverse complement strand
CCGCTCCGCGACCGTTTCGGAATTCCCGTGCGCCTTAATTTCTATACGGTGGAGGAGCTGGAGGAGATCGTCGTGCGCGGCGCCCGCGTTCTCGCCATGGCCGTCAGCGCCGACGGAGCTCATGAGATTGCGCGGCGCTCCCGCGGCACGCCGCGCATCGCCGGCCGCCTGCTGCGGCGGGTCAGGGATTTCGCCGCGGTCGAAAAGGCGGCCGAAGTGACCGCGGCAGTCGCCGATCGCGCCCTCAGGCAGCTCGAAGTCGACAATCGCGGCCTCGACGCGCTCGATCACCGCTATCTGCGCTGCATCGCCGACAATTACGGCGGCGGCCCGGTCGGCATCGAAACCATCGCCGCGGCGCTCAGCGAGCCGCGCGACGCGCTTGAGGAAATTGTCGAACCGTTCCTGTTGCAGCAGGGACTTATCGGCCGCACGCCGCGCGGCCGCGTGCTGACGCTGCACGCCTACAAGCACCTGAAGCTCGCGATGCCGCGATCCGTCAGGGACAATCAAGTAGAACTCTTCGAAGACGCCGCCAAAGCCGATGAGTGAACCGCAAGCGTCATGGCCGGACCTGGCCGGCCGGATCGAAGGGGCGCGGCACATCCTTCCGGTCCGCGTCTATTTCGAGGACACCGATTTCAGCGGCCTTGTCTACCACGCGAGCTATGTGCGGTTTTGCGAGCGCGGCCGGTCCGATTTCGTCCGCCTGATGGGCATTCAGCATAGCGAGCTGGGCGCCACCGGCGGCGAGCGGGAGCCCGCGGCCTTTGTGGTCCGGTCGATTTCACTCGATTTCCTGAAGCCGGCGCGGATTGACGATATATTAGAGGTTCGCACCGAATGTACCGGGATTGGCGCCGCGACGTTGACCCTGGACCAGGAAATCTGGCGCGGCGGAACACGTCTCGTTACGGCCGACGTCAAGGTGGTCCTTATCAGCCGGTCCGGCAAACCTCTGCGGCTTGGCGAGAAGGTGCGCGCCGCGCTTCAGAGGTTCAAAGTGCCGCATTGAAGAGAGACTTGAGATTTGCGTGGCGATTTGATCTAAGAAAACAGTCTTGCGAGACGTCCGGCCCTCTTCCTCCCGCCGGGTAGGAAAGCCCTAGTTTAGACACATTCAGAGAAGCAAATTCGGATCTTTCGGGTGCCTTTTGCGGGTTATGACATAAAGAATTTGGGGCGCTGGTCGGGCGGCGTACCGGTTGGGCTGAGTCTGTTTTTGCCTTATGGCGGTGGTCTTAGGGCGGATCGCCGGCCGGTGACGAGGACGTTATGAATCCATTCGACCCAGCCGCTGCCACTGCCGCAGTGCCAGTTGAAGTCATTTACGCCGCGGCCGTGTCGCCGAACGGGTTTTCCTTCGTCAACCTGTTCCTGCGCGCGGATTTCGTTGTCCAGCTGGTGATGCTCGGTCTGCTTTTTGCGTCGATATGGTCATGGGCCATAATCCTCGAAAAACTGTACGTATTTCGCAAGACCCGCACCGACTCCAATCTGTTCGAGCAGCAATTCTGGTCGGGTCAGTCGCTCGATGAGCTGTACGCGTTTCTCAATCAGCAGCGCCCGCGCGCCATGGCGGCGCTGTTCGTTGCCGCGATGCGCGAATGGAAGCGCAGCATCGAAGGCAATCCGCGTCCCCTGCCCGGCGTTCAGATGCGCGTCGAGAAGGTGATGGACGTCTCCATTTCCAGGGAGGTCGAGCGCCTGGAGCGGCGGCTCTTGTTTCTGGCCACGGTCGGCTCGACGTCGCCTTTTGTCGGGCTGTTCGGCACGGTCTGGGGAATTATGAACAGCTTTCAATCGATCGCGGTGAGCAAAAGCACGAATCTCGCCGTCGTCGCGCCGGGCATCGCCGAGGCGTTGTTCGCCACGGCGCTGGGGCTGCTCGCGGCCATACCGGCGGTCATTTTCTATAACAAGTTTTCTCATGAGGTTGGCCTTCATGCAAAGCGGCTCGAAGGTTTCGCGGACGAATTCTCGGCCATCCTGTCAAGGCAGATCGATGTCAGGGGCTGAGCCTTGGGAATGACCGCCGGAAACAGCAACGGTTCAAGCGGGCGCAAGCGCAGGCGCGGCGGCTACCAGCCGATGAGCGAGATCAATGTCACGCCGATGGTCGACGTGATGCTCGTGCTGTTGATCATATTCATGGTCACGGCGCCGCTTCTGACCGTCGGCGTGCCGATCGAGCTGCCGAAGACCGAGGCCAAGCAATTAGAGGGCGAAAAGGAGCCACTGACCATATCCGTCAAGAGGGACGGTGAAATCTTTTTGCAAGACTCGAGCATTAAGCTCGAGGAAATCGTTCCCAAGCTGATCGCCATCACCAAGCGCGGCTATGACGAGCGGATTTATGTGCGCGGCGACCGGCGCACCAGTTACGGCACCGTGATGAAGGTCATGGGGACTCTGAGCGCCGCTGGTTTTCGCCGTATCGCGCTGGTGACCGAACTTGATGACCGAATTTGAGTGGGTCCTTTGTACGTTACCGTCTTCATCTCCGGACTGATTCATATCGCCATTGTGGTCTGGGCCATGGGCGGCTGGGTTTCGGCCAAGCCGTTTGACGTGAAGCCGGTAAAATCAATTCCCGTCGATATTATCAGCCCGAGCGAGTTCACCCGGATCAAGGCCGGAACCAAGGCCCCTGAAGAGGAAAAGGAAGCCGCGGCAAAGGCCAAGCAGGCGCCGCAGCCGGTCAAAAGGAAAAAGTCCAGGCCCGATACGCGCATAAAGACCGCATCGGTGCCCCCGCAGCCCGAAAAAACGGTGCCAAAGCCGGAGCCGGAACCGAAGCAGAAAGCCGAGCCGGAGCCGGAGCCGGAACCGAAACCGAAGAAGAAAGCCGAGCCGAAGCCGAAGCAAAAGCCGAAGGCGGCCGAGAAAAAAGCCGTTCCGAAACCCGTCAAGAAACCCAGGGCGAAGCCAAAGGCCAAGGCCAGCAAGCCGTCTAAAAAGCCGGCCAGAAAATCGCTCGCCAGGAAAAGCCGGAAGAACGATTTCAATGCCGACAGGATCGCCGCTCTCTTGAACAAGATCCCGGATGCGGGAGGGCCGGTGCGGACGACGGCGCCGCCGGCGCCCAAGCCCTCCGCGCCGGCGAGAGGGCTGCCGCGCGGCCTTGACGCAACGATGTCCATTAACGAGATCGATGCCTTCCGTGCCCAGATTTCCCGCTGCTGGAGCCCGCCTGTCGGCGGCCTCGGCGCGGAACGGCTGATCGTGAAATTGCAGCTCAATCTGAACGAAGACGGCACGCTGTCACGGCAGCCACGGGTCATGAACAGCCAGTCTTCGCCATTCTTCATGGCTGCCGCCGATAGCGCCGTTCGCGCCGTCTGGCAGTGCCAGCCCTATCTGTTGCCCGCCAACAAATTTGGCGTTTGGCGTGACATGGTGCTCAATTTTGATCCCCGGGATATGTATGGCGGATGAGACCTGCCTCGCGGCCGCGCAATGGGCGGCGAGCGGCGTTGGCAGCCACCGGGATCGGGTCGATGAAGGATCAGACGATGGCCAAAGACGCAGCATGCGGACATAGCGGGTCTTGTACGTTGAGATCGGCCGCGCCACGCCGGCCGGGCGCCGGGGCCCGCGTGTTCCTGGCGATGATTGTCCTTCCTTTCCTGACGGCTCTGCTGGCGCCCATCGCCGCGCACGCCACCGTCGAAATCGACATCACCCAGGGCAATCTGAAGCCGCTTCCGATCGCCATTCCGGTGTTCTCCGGCGTTGGCCCCGGTGCGGACAGATTTAGCCGCGACGTCGCTGACGTCATCGCCGCCGATCTTGCCCGCTCCGGCCTCTTCGAGCCCGTGGACCGGGCGGCCTTCATTGAGCGCGGTCTCGACATCAGCAGAGCGCCGAGGTTCGGCGATTGGCGCGTCATCAAGGCCGACGCGCTGACGGTCGGACGTCTCTCCCGCCAGCCGGACGGCCGGCTCAAGGCGGAATTCCGCCTCTGGGATGTGTTCGCCGGGCGCCAGCTCGCCGGTCAGCAATATGTCTCGGAGGAGCGAAACTGGCGGCGTATCGGCCATCTCATTGCCGATACGATCTATCAGCGATTGACGGGAGAGAAGGGCTATTTCGATTCGCGCATTGTCTTTGTCGATGAAACGGGCCCGAAGGGCGCGCGCGTCAAGCGTCTCGCGATTATGGATCAGGACGGCCACAATGTCCGTTTGTTGACCAAAGGCCGCAGCCTGGTCCTGACCCCGCGCTTCAGCCCGAACCAGCGGGAAATTGTCTACATGTCCTATGAAGGCGGCAGTCCGCGGGTGTTCCTGTTCGATATCCAGACGGGGGCGAAGCGCGTCGTCGGCGATTTTCCCGGCATGACGTTCGCGCCGCGTTTTTCCCCGGATGGCCGCAGGATCGTCATGAGTTTGCAGCGCGGCGGCGATTCCAATATCCACGAGATGGATTTGACGACGCGCCGGACGCGCCCGCTCACCAACGGCGCCGCGATCGACACCGCGCCCTGCTATTCCGCCGACGGCCGGTACGTCGTCTTCGAATCAGATCGTAGCGGCAGTAAGCAGCTCTATGTCATGAACGCGGATGGTTCGGGCCAGCGGCGGATCAGCGCGCAGGAGGGGCGCTATTCGACACCGGTCTGGTCGCCGCGCGGCGACCTCATCGCGTTCACCAAGCAGCTCTCCGGCCGTTTCCTGATCGGCGTCATGCGCCCGGATGGCTCGGGAGAGCGTATCCTGACCGAGGGCTATCACAATGAAGGTCCGACCTGGTCGCCGAACGGGCGTGTCCTGATGTTCTTCCGTGAATCGCGCGGCCCGGCTGGCGGGCCGCGGCTCTTTACCGTGGATCTCACCGGATATAATGAAATCGCCGTGCCGACGCCGGCATTCGGCTCTGATCCGGCATGGTCGCCCTTAACCAATTAAGCGCTATTCTTGAAATATACTTGTAAGTAGTTCCTTGTAAATATACGTTCGCCTAAAAAAACCTCGAAATTAAGCTTTTGTTAATTCTTTA
>CAYWBS010000272.1:0-5016 GCA_964456215.1 uncultured Hyphomicrobiaceae bacterium | reverse complement strand
TCGTGCGCAGTTCCTCCTCACTCATCGGATCGGCGGGACCGCGGCAGACACGGTGGTTGATGCGGTGCGAAAGCCGCCGCCCGTCGCCGGTGGTGACAATGACCTCGGCGCCGAACTGATGCGGCGAATCGGCGCCCATCTCGGGATGTGCCCCGGTGCTGACCTTGCCCATCAAGGTGCGGATTTCGGGGTCTGAAACCGCTAAATCGGTAAAATGATCGAGCCCGATATGGCCATCCTTGATCGCCCGCGCCAGGATGTAGTGGACGCTGAACTTGCCTTCGAGGCCGGTCGCGGGGTCGGGATTGTCGGTATGCGGCAGGCGGCGCGGATTGGTCAGCATCTCGATTGTCCGGATATCCGCAGGCGCTACGCGGTTCTCCTTGAGAATCTCGAAGGCACAGTCGATCGCCGCGTGGGTGCTGCCGCAGCAAGGATATTGCTTGAGGCCGGGCCCTTGATCCTGGACGTCGAACGGCCGGCCCCAATTGTCGAAGACGCGCTCCGCGTCATAGGTCCCCCGGCCATTGAAGACCTCGAAGAAGCCTTGTTTTTCCTCGAACGCGTCGAGGCTCGCCGTAAATCCCTGCTCCGCCAAATGCGCCGCGAAGACGCCGTTGCGCACGGCATGACCGACATGAAGCGGCTTGGTCATGGTGCCGAAATTCGCCTTGATGCCGGAAGCTAGCGAGCAGGCGAGCGCCAGGGCCGTCGCCGTCCGCTCCGCATCCAGGCCGATGAGGCGTCCGGCGGCGGCAACGGTGCCGAAAATGCCGAGGGTCACCGTCGGATGCCAGCCTTTTTCGTAATGATGGAAATTGACCGCCCGCCCCAATCGCGTTTCGAGTTCAAAGCCGGCGACGTAGGCGGCGATCATATCGCCTCCGCCGAGGTTCCGCGCTTCCCCAAGGGCAAGGATGGCGGGCACCAGCATGACCGACGGATGGCCGCCGATATTGGCGTTGACATCATCGAAGTCGAGCGCGTGGGATGCCGTGCCGTTGACCAGACAGGCGTCCAAAACCGATGTCCGCTGCGCGCCGCCAAGGAGCAAACACGGGCCCGGCGCCTCGGCCACTCCCGGCGTTGCCATCAGTTTCGCCACGCATGGCTCCGGCGCGCCCGCAAGCGTCACCGCCACCGTGTCGAGAATGCCAAGTTTCGCCCAATGAACGGCCTCGGACGGCAGATCGTCAAAATCGAGCGCCAGAACTCGTTCCGCGATCCGCTGGGCAATTGTCATGGCATAATCTCCCCTCGACAAGCACTGTTCAGGAAACCGCAACTGTGATTGCCTATTGGTAACACAATCGGGCGGTATTTCACTTGAAAAGCAAGGAGGTCGCAATGACGGAGAGCCGATATGAAGCGGGCATGAAGGCGCGGCGCGAAGTTATGGGGGAGGATCACGTCGACAAATCCCTTGCCGCGTCGGATGATCTGACGCGGCCGTTGCAGGATCTTGTCGCCGAGTTCGGCTGGGGCGCCATCTGGACCCGGCCGGGCCTCGACCGCAGAACCCGCAGCCTCGTCACCATCGCTATGCTCACGGCGCTCAACCACCCCCATGAGCTCAGGGGCCATCTCAAGGGCGCGCTCAATAATGGCTGCACGCGCGAGGAAATCGTCGAGACGGTCATCCATACGGCGGCCTATTGCGGCTTTCCGGCCGCGCTCGACGGTATGAGGCACGCCAAGGCCGTTTTCGACCAGGCCGATGCCCCGGCCTGACAAAGGTTATGGAAACTCTTCGCATTGACGCGATGAGATCCGGGCAAGTCACCCGATCTTGCCGAGCAACCCGCCTTCCACCGGCAGCAAGACGCCGGTGATGTAGTTCGCCTCGTCGGATGCCAGAAACAGCGCGGCGTTGGCGACATCCCATGCCGTTCCCATGCGCTTCTTGAGCGGCACCTGGGCGTGGCGTTCCTGGCGGACCACCTCCCGGTCGACACCGCGCTCCAGGGCGCGGCGCTCGATGGCCATCGGCGTATCCATGAGCCCGGGGACGATGGCGTTGACGCGAATGCCGTAAGGCGCGTTCTCCATCGCCAGGTGATGGGTCATGGTGTTGACCGCTCCTTTGCTCGTCTTGTAGGCGATCGTCTGGCGGGCGGCGATGGACGAGGTCGAGGAGACGTTGATGATCGCGCCCGACTCCTGGCCGCGCATCACCGGCAGCACATGCTTGCAGGTCATGAACATGGCCTTGACGTTGAGCTCCATGAGTTCATCCCACATGCTGGCATCGAGCTCGACCGTGCCGCGGTCGCCGCGCGAGCGCCCGACATTGTTGTGCAGCACGTCGATCCGGCCATATCGTTCGACGCAATTTGCCGCAATGGACATGCATTGCGCTTCATCCCGGATGTCGGCCTTGAGAACGGAACCTTCGCCGTCCTCCGCCTCGATCATGGCCAGCGTCTCGTTCGCCCAGTCCTCATTGGCGTCCACCAGCAGCAATTTCGCGCCTTCCTGCGCAAACCGTATGGCCGTCGCCCGGCCATTGCCGATGGTCTCGCCCGGCTGCTGGCCGGCGCCGACGATAATGGCGATCTTGTCCTTCAGTCTCATGAGGATTTGTCCCCTCCCTTATCGTGTGCATGTTTTGGCTTGTCCGTTGCAGTGATGGAGGCAATAAGAGTGGCAGGTCAACATGGAAGTCCGGCTATTGTCGTTTTGGACACGATTTCCGCCTGTCCGAAGAATGGTAGCCGGGCCCAATCATATGACGAACTGGGACGCGAAATACGCCGCCGCGGAGCGCGGACTGTTCGGTGAAGAGCCGAACGAATACGTCCGGGAAATCCTGGCGCGGTCCGATTTTAGGGCGCGGTCGGCGCTCTGTCTCGCCGATGGCGACGGGCGGAATGGCGCCTGGCTCGCGGGTCAGGGATTGGCCGTCACCGCGGTCGACCTGTCCGAAGTGGCGACGGAAAAGGCGCGGCTGCGCGATCGGGCGGCGGGCGTCTCCGTCGCGCGCATCACCGCCGACCTGAAAGACTGGATACCGCCCGAGGGGGCCGCTTGGGACGCCGTCTTCCTGATTTCGCTTCATTGCCAGCAGGAAGTCAGAAATCGCGCCATAAGGATCGCGGCGGATGCCCTTTCTCCGGGCGGCTGGTTCGTCATCGAGGGCTTCGCCAAGGCCCAGGCGGAGGCCGGGAACGCCGGCCCCGACGATCCCGACATTCTTTACGACCTGGCTGAGATCGAACGCGCTATCCCCGAATTCCTGGTCATCGAGGCCTTTCTTGGCCGTACCCTGCTCGATGAAGGCAAACGTCATCGCGGTCATGCCGAAATTGTGCGGTTTGCCGCGCGCAAGCCATCGGCCGGCTGAAGGAGCATGCGCGGATTTACCGGCGCCCGGCGCCGGGCGCCGGACCGTCATTCCTTGGGCTATGAAAACCCGCCGGACACTTGTATTTTGCCGCTGCACCAGTGTCTTCACCACTCAGCCGCTCCCCATCCGGTGGAAGTGCTTTCATTTAATCTGGGAAGGAAATGCCATGATCTACGAGCTCCGCATCTATCATTGCGCGCCGGGACGCCTGCCGGCTCTCTTGAACCGGTTCAACACCATCACCCTTGGCATTTGGGAAAAGCATGGCATTCGCCAGGCCGGATTCTGGACCGTCGCCATCGGCAGTTCCAACCATGATCTTTATTATCTCCTGCGATGGGAGTCCCTGGCGGAACGCGAAAAGAAATGGGCCGCGTTCCAAAGCGATCCGGAATGGATTTCGAAGCGCGCCGAGACGGAAAAGGACGGCCCCATCGTCGCCCAGGTCGAGAATCTGATCCTTGAGCCGACTTCGTTCTCGTCGGTCAAGTAGACTGATTGTCGGCGGCAATTGTACCGGCGACCCGGTTCATGCCGAACCGTTTTCCTTTTTCGCAAATCCCCTTATCAAATCGATGGGGAAAGGAAAGATGATCGTCGAGGTCTTGTCCGTGGCGATGGTTTGCAGTGTGGTCAGATAGCGAAGCTGCATCGCCTCCGGCGTGGAGGAGAGGATTTGCGCCGCTTGAAGGAATCGATCCGCTGCCTGCAGTTCGCCCTCGGCATCGATGACCTTGGCGCGCCGCGCCCGTTCCGCTTCCGCCTGGCGGGCGATGGCCCGGATCATGTTTTCGTTGAGATCGATATGCTTAAGCTCGACATTGGAGACCTTGATCCCCCAGGCATCCGTTTGCTCGTCGAGAATCTTCTGGATATCCTTATTCAGCTTTTCGCGCTCCGCGAGCATCTCGTCCAACTCGTGCTGTCCCAGAACCGAGCGCAGCGTTGTCTGGGCAAGCTGGCTGGTCGCATCCATAAAAGTCTCGACCTGAATGATCGCTTTTTGCGCATCCAGAACGCGGAAATAGACGACGGCGTTCACCTTTACCGAGACATTGTCGCGGGAAATCACGTCCTGCTCGGGAACGTCCATCACCCGGGTGCGCAGATCGACCCTGACGATTTGCTGAATGACCGGAATGACGATGATGAGACCCGGCCCTTTTACCTTCCAAAACCGGCCAAGGAGAAAAACCACGGCCCTTTCATATTCGCGGAGAATTCTGAAGGAGTAGAGGAGTATGAATATGGGAATCAGTAAAACAAGAAGCCAGAATTCAGTGATAATCCATGCCATGGGATTTCTCTCCCCTAATCTGCGGGCGTCACCACAAGGGTGAGCCCTTCGATGCGTTCGACGCGCACGCGATGTCCGGCTTCAATGTCGCGATCGGCCTTGGCGTTCCACAATTCACCGTGGATACGGATCCGACCTTCTCCACCCTGCCATTCGATGACCTTACCTGCGAGGCCGACCATTTCCTCCGGCCCGCTCACCACCGGACGCCGGCGGGCGCGGCCCAGCAGGAAAAGAACGAGCAGGAGACCGCCGGCGCCGAGAAAGCCGATCGATCCGATCAATGCCCGCGAAATACGGTAGCCCGGTATATCGGTGTCGATGAGCATGATTGAACCGATCGTAAAGGCAGCGATTCCGCCGAGACCCAGAA
>CAYWBS010000271.1:0-5030 GCA_964456215.1 uncultured Hyphomicrobiaceae bacterium | reverse complement strand
CCGCTCCTCTGCAATGACCGATATGGAGCGGCCCCGTCGGATTGGCGGAGACATATTCGACATTGACCTTTTCGCCCCGGCCGATATCGCTCTGGCCAAAGACCGCCCCGTCGTCGAGGATGGCGGACACAATTTTCGTCCAGAAATCCCGCTTAAGCGTAAGATTGATGAAGCCCGGACCGGCGATCTCGATGGTTGCGACTCCCGCGGAACTCGCAAGATAGGGCTCCAGGCGCGCCGCCAGGTCGCGCGGCTTCATGGCAGCCTTCTTGGCCAGCACCATTGCGGCGTTTGTTGCGATATCGCCATGGGAGGCTTCGCGCGGCGGCTCGACCATCAGTCCATTGCATTCGGCATCCGCGGGCAGATGGCCGTCGGCCTTGAGGCGGTCCACGGCGGCAAGGATAACGCTTTCAAAATGGGCAAACAAATTCATTACGCATATTCCGTTGAATTGGGACGAGGGCCGCGAAAGAGCGTTTTCTGGGCCGTCGTCGAACAGATAGCAATTAACGCTGGGCGCTGCCGGCTGCCCGCCTATCGCAATTCCGGCGTGGCGTCAAACAGGCGGCGATGCTCGCGGATGGCGTAACGGTCCGTCATTCCGGCGACGAAGTCGGCAACGTGGCGGAAACGTCTGTTGTCGTCAATAGGCGGCATTTGCTCTCGCCAATCCTTGGGCAGGTTTTCGGGGTCTGCTATATAGCCGGCGAAAAGCGCCCTTACAATCTGCTCTGCATCGGCCATGATGCGCATGATCTTCTTATGCCTGTAAACGAAGGTCAGCAAAAAGAAGCGCAACTCGTCCAGCGCCTCGGTCATGGCCGGCGAAAACGCGATGACCGGCTTCGCGGCGGTGCGAATGTCGTCGGACGTCTGTGGAGACAGGTTGGTCAGGCGGTGGCGCGATTCCCTGGCGACATCGTTGACCAGCGCCGTAATGAGCCGGCGCGTCAGTTCATAGATCAGCCGCGACGGCCCGAGATCGGCGTGGACAATCTCGATTTCGTTGAGGAAAACCCGCACCAGAGGCACGTCGGAAACGTCCTGCCACCTGATCAGCCCGGCCCGTAGCCCATCGTCAATGTCATGACTGTTATATGCGATATCGTCGGCGAGGGCGGCAACCTGCGCTTCCGCCGACGCCTGGGCGGCGAGGTCTATGTTCAGCCGGCAGGCGAGGTTGCGCAGCGCACCCGGAATTTTTTTTCCGGCGTAATGCCCCACCGCCGTCCCGGTTCCATCCGTGAGCGGCCCATTATGCTTGACGAGCCCTTCGATCGTCTCCCAACTCAGATTGAGCCCGTCGAAATCGGCATATTTGCGCTCAAGCGCCGTCACAACCCGGACGCTTTGCGCATTGTGATCGAATCCGCCATGATCTTTTAGCGCTGCGTCAAGCGCGCGCTCGCCCGCATGTCCGAACGGCGGATGGCCGAGATCATGCGCCAGCGCCAGCGCCTCGCTCAGATCCTCGTCCAGATGAAGAGTGCGCGCGATCGAGCGGGCGATCTGCGCGACTTCAAGAGTGTGGGTGAGGCGCGTGCGGTAATGATCGCCTTCATGATAGATAAAGACCTGGGTCTTATAGGTGAGCCGGCGGAAAGCGGTCGAATGGATGATGCGGTCCCTGTCGCGCTGAAAAGGAGAGCGCGTCGGACACGGCGCTTCCTCGCAAATCCGGCCGCGGCTCTCGGATGCCTGCGAGGCGTAGGAGGCAAGCCCTCTGACACCGCCGCCAGTAGACTCAACGCCGGGAAAGCCGGTGGATTTTGCTGTTGCGCTCATCCGCTTCTGCGTTCGCAGCTTCTGCCGCCCGCGAATTGGATTGACAATAAGGCGGCACGTCCTATCTTTCGAATATCAACACGAGTCGCCTGAGAAGTCGATTTGTTTCGGCTTTTCAACTGATTGGTAAAGAAAACCTGTGACGGGACAAACAGTTAGCGTAAGCGACCGCGCCGCGAGACGGGTCGCGGAAATCGTGGCCAAGGAGCCGCCCAACACGATGCTGCGCGTCAGCGTCGAAGGTGGAGGTTGTTCCGGTTTTCAGTATAAGTTCGATCTCGTTCAGGACCGCGGCGATGACGATATGGTGATCGAGAAGGCCGGCGCGACCGTGCTCATCGATTCCGTTTCGCTTGGCTTCCTCGACGGCTCGGAGATCGATTTTGTCGACGATCTGATCGGCGCATCGTTCCAGGTCAAGAACCCGAACGCCGTCGCCGCCTGCGGCTGCGGGACGAGTTTTTCGATTTAGTCGGCCGACAGCGCCTTACGTTCGGCCAATCCGCCGTGCGCCGAAATTTCCGGTTCGGCAAAGTTCCCTAGCCAACGCATATTCGCTATAGAAAAAGGCGATATTCTCTGCCCGGACCTCAGCCCATGAAAATAGCGACTTGGAACATCAACGGCATCAAGGCGCGGATCGACAATGTCGTGAAATGGCTGGAGATGGCCGAGCCGGACGTCGCCTGCCTGCAGGAGATAAAGTCGGCCGACGAAAATTTCCCCGCCGGACGCTTCGAAAGTCTCGGCTACAATGTCGCCGTCCATGGCCAGAAGGCTTTTAACGGTGTGACGATCCTATCAAAACCGCCCTTCGATGACGTCGCGTCCGGACTTCCTGGCGATGCCAAAGACGATCAGGCGCGTTATCTTGAAGCCGTTATCTCGACCGCCGATGGAGCGGTGCGGGTCGCGACCATCTATCTGCCCAACGGCAATCCGGTCGACAGTGACAAATATCCCTACAAGCTCGCCTGGATGAAGCGGCTTGAAGATCACGTGCGGGATTTGCTGGAATACGAAGAGCCGCTTGTTCTGGCCGGGGACTACAATGTCATTCCGGTGCCGGAGGATGTGCACGATCCCGAGGCCTGGGCTGGCGACGCCCTATTCCGCCCGGAAACCCAAGACGCCTTTCGCCGCCTTGTCCATCTCGGTCTGACGGATGCATTGCGCGCCTGCCACGGGGAAGGCCATCAATATACTTTTTGGGACTATCAAGCCGGCGCCTGGCAGAAAGACAATGGCCTGCGCATAGACCATTTGCTGCTCTCCCCGCAGGCAGCGGACCGGCTCAAGCGCTGCGAAATAGACCGCTTCACGCGAGGCTGGGAAAAACCCTCGGATCACGCGCCGGTTTGGATTGAGCTTCGTCTTTAGAGTGTTTTTGCATTTCGTTGAATCGCTCTAACGCTCCAAACCTTTGATTTTTGGTGTTTCCGGACGGGAAACCGGCGACCACGTTTCCTGTAAACACTCTAACGAATGTCGGTAGCGCCAACCGGCAATGTACCATTGCCCATGAACTGCGTGCCGGAGTCATTCCCGAACACGTTTCCGTTTCCGTCATCGCTAAATGTCGTGCCCTTTTTGGGCGGACCGCTGGTGTCGCCCGGTGCGGTAAAGCCGAAGTTCCGATCCGGTTCATGGCTTGTCGGTCCGGATTTTCCGCCCGACAACCCGTCCTTGGTGGCCAGCGTCGCACTACCTTCCGAGGCCTCCTTCTTTTTGTCCTGAGGAGACACGTCCCGGCGCGCGCTCTTTGAGGCGGCCTCGGTCTTCGATTGGCCCTTTGCCGGCTTATCGTCTTTGGCCACGGCGACTTCGCTTTCTCCCCAGGGCAGGATCTTGCCCTTGGACTTGCCAATTTCGCGCCGCCACTGCTGAACGATGCGCCCAGCGCGCTGAATTTCCGCCTTTGTCGCCTTTACCCATGCGTCCTGATATGTTGACGTGATACGTTTTCTGTCGGCAGTGGCGACGACTTCGGTCGACAAGAAAAGCAGCGCCAGACCCCTGGCGCGATCCTGGCGAATATCCTGGCCCTTCCACAACATGATGCCGAGCAGGGCGAGCGCTCGCGGATGGTACTGTTTGGCAGCGGTTAGCAGCCATCGCACCGCCATCTTCGCGTCCTGCTCCCTGCCAAGACCCTCAAGATACATTCCCGCGAGCCGGTACTGCGCTTCGGCATCGCCAAAATAGGAAGCGGCGTAGAAATAAAGCCCCGCCGCCTTGCGATAGTTCGGGCTGAGCAACAGCTCAGGCAGTCCGTTCTTGTAATATTCGGCGATGGCGACGAAAGCTTCGGCCGCGATCTCGCCGATTTCGTTATAGGGATTGGCTTCCGCCAAACGGTCGGCCAGGTCCTGATAATATTGAAAGGCCTTCGATGTGTCTTTCGGCAGCAGCACACCTTCCGCATAGATCCGCGCAAGCTGCAGTTGTGCCGCCAATATCTCATTGTCAGCCGCGTATTCCAGGGCGAGAATCGCCAGATCGACCTGGCCCTTCTGAATCGCCGTGATGCCCTCCTGATAGGCGGCGACGGCCGACTCATAACTTTTTGTCTTCCCGGCCATCGATGGATGCACGCCAGAGACTGTGGCACACAACACCGCCGCGATCAGGACACCAGCCTTAAATATCCGCATAACAGACCACTTCTTCTTTTCCTCCAGGATGGGTTACCGCCCCTTTGCAGGCAGGCCCGACCTGGTCCGCATATTTCCACAGCGCACCGCTGCGGTAATCATTGCGCGGAGCCGCCCAGCGCGCACGCCGGCTCTCCAACTCCGCCTCGCTCACCTCTAAATCCAGTGTGCCGGCCGCGGCATCGATCGATATGATGTCGCCCTCCTCTACAAGGGCGATCGGTCCACCTGCCGCCGCTTCCGGCCCGACATGACCAATGCAGAAGCCGCGCGTCCCGCCCGAAAACCGTCCATCGGTGATCAAAGCAACCTTTTCGCCGGCGCCCTGGCCATATAATGCGGCGGTGGTCGAAAGCATCTCTCGCATGCCGGGGCCGCCTATCGGCCCCTCATAACGAATAACGATCACATCGCCGTCTTCGTATTCGCGCTTGTCGACCGCGCGAAAAGCATCTTCCTCGCAATCGAAGCAACGCGCCTTGCCTCTGAATTGCAGTTTCTTCAGCCCAGCGATCTTGACGATGGCGCCATCCGGCGCCAGGCTTCCCCTCAGACCGACCACACCCCCAGTTTTAGATATGGGATTTG
>CAYWBS010000270.1:0-5032 GCA_964456215.1 uncultured Hyphomicrobiaceae bacterium | reverse complement strand
CCGAAGGGACCAGGGACCGGGTAGTCGAAGTCCCGCAGGTAATCGGATTCAGCCCAGTTGAGAAACTGAGAGGTGCTGTCGATCTGATCGTCGTGGCGCGCATTAGGGAAGGCAAGCAGCTCATGAAGGAACGTGCCGAGCCAAGGCGCCTCTTTCGGCAGATGAACCTGGCCAGCTTCAAAGCGAGCACTTTGGGCTTCCATACGAACGCGCTTATCACCCTCGGGTTTGATGCCGATAGGGACAGGAACGCCGGGGACTGGGTTTGCCCTGAACTCTTGTATTAGATGGAGGCCGGGACCTGTTTGCTCGATTAGAATGCGGCGAGGCTTATATTTCCCTGCCAGCTCTATGAGCTTGCGCTTAAGATCTGGAAACTCCAACCGACCACGCCAGACGTCGATAAGGGAATAGTTCCGTTTGGCCTTAATTAGCCATGTGGTGCAAACCGACCAATCATTGGTACCACCTGTCGTGCTAGCAACGTCCCAACTCTGAACTATTTGTGTGCCAGTCTCGCGGGCCGGCGCGGTATCGTACCATTTGATCCAAGAGCGCCTGACGAGATTGCCCTCAAGGGGGACCGGTCGTTGTTGATATTGAGCCGAAAACGGGAGAGAGCCCATCTCGTGCTTTATTTTATCGAGGGTCGCTAACGACTCGCGTTCTGGATGGAGAGCCTCGCCTTTCTTGCGCTTATGAACGCTGTTAGGGCCGATTGGAATCTCTTGATCCTCTTCGGCAATCGCCGGCAGGTCGAGGTGAGTCCAAACCTTATCCTGCAACAATTTGCCTGCGAGATCATCCTCGTGAAGGCGCTGCATCACAAGAATGATGGCGCTTTCTTCCTTGTCATCTAGGCGAGACAGGAGGGTCCTCCCATACCAATCGTTGACAGCGCGACGGGCTTTTTCGGATTGCGCATCGTCAGCCTTCATAGGGTCATCGATGATGATGACGTCGGCGCCGCGGCCAGTGAGTGACCCTTCGACGGAGACCGCTAAACGGCCGCCCCCTTGGGTCGTCACGCATTCGGTCTCGGTTTCCTTGGCAAGCTGGACCCAGGGAAACGTCTCCCGGTACCATTCGCTTGTGATCACGCTCCGAAACTGCCGGGCGAAGGTCGCCGCGAGTTCGTTGGAGTAGGACACACAGGTAAACCGTTTGCTCGGATCCTGCCCGAGCCACCACGCGACAAACGCAACGGACGCGCAGATCGATTTAAGCGATCGTGGCGGCTGGGTGATGATAAGGCGGCGGTTGGCACCGGCGTGGACCTGCATCAGGGCGTGGATAACGGCATCGATATGCCAGTTGTCGAGATACTGGTCTCCGGGCGAGACGGTCTGAAAGCACTTCAAGATAAACGTGCCAAAGTCGTGCCTCAGCGCGGCCGCGACGATCGCCCGATCGTCAAATCCGGTTGGGAATATACGTTCTTTCCGTGACGATGACTTCATGGCTTGATTCTCCTTAATCTTATTCTCTTCACCTTGCGCTTTCTGGTCGATGTGGCCTGATCTGCCCTCGACGTCGCTTGGCTCGTTTCACCCAGGCACTCGGATGAATCGCTCGGTGTTGGCGTCGCAGTTGCGCCGCGCAACACCCGGGCGTTGTAAAGCTCAAGGACCTCGGCGTCGTTGTTGGACAGGCGCGAGACCTCGAGCGAATCCTCGTTGTTGTAGAGCCGCGCAAGCGTAAGCAAGCCGTCGAGTGCGCGCGCATTGCCGTTAAGGGCCTTTTCCCTTAGACGAAGGATCGCCGCCAGTTGCGTCGAGACTCTGTGTGCTTTGCCTGCGCGCGTGACCCCGACGGGCTCCTTAAGCGCGGCCTGGACATCCGTCTTGAAGTTGCGCACCCCTTTAGGCCGTCCTTTCGGGTTGCCGGAATAGCCTGGCTTGAAGCGTGACTCCTTTGGCGGTCTGCCGTAGCCGACTTGATAGTCGTCGGTCTCGGCCCTCATTTTCTTCCGCTTAATAGTGCCCATGGACGTGTTTCACCTAGATTTCGGCGTTGTTGGCGTGCGTTGGATCGCTCGGATCGGGTTTCGATTTGTCTTCGATCTCCTTGAGCGTGAGGCCGCTTTCCACGTGCAATGGCTCGACGCCGGTGACGTCGCGGAAACGACGAAGCGTTACGTCGACATAGCGAGGCTGGAGCTCGAGACCGAAGCCGCGTCGGCCTACACGTTCGGCCGCAATCAACGTGGTGCCCGAACCGACGAAGGGATCGAGAATGACGCCACCCCGTTTCGAGCAATCGAGAATCGCATCTTGGACCAGGGCCACGGGCTTCACCGTAGGATGAAGACTGAGCGCTTCGTCGCGCTCTGCGCCGAAACTGTTCATCCCCGGATAGGTCCAGACATTCGTGCGATGACGCCCATGCCGGCCAAGCTCAACATTGTTGATATGAGGGGCGGAGCCGTTCTTGAATACCGCGACAAACTCGTGCTGCGACCGGTAAAGCGAGCCCATGCCGGCGTTGGTCTTGGTCCAGACGCATACGTTCTTTAGTTCGCTGTAGATCTCCCTGCCGGCCTGCGACAGATCCCAAAAATGGCGCCAATCAATGCAAATGAAATGGATCGCACCGGTCCGACTGTGCGCCGCCATTAAGCCAAGCCCTTTCTTCAAAAAGGCAATGAACTCGGCGTCAGTCATCTCGCCTGAGGCCATGGCGAATTCCTCGTGCTTCACTTTCCCAAGGCCTGACACGTGGCCGTCAATACGCACGTTGTAGGGTGGGTCGGTGAAGCCCATCTGAGCCAGCTCGCCGTCCATGAGCCGTTCGAAGGATTCCGGTTTCGTGGCATCGCCGCAGAGCAGGCGATGATCTCCCAACTGCCAGAGGTCGCCAAGCTTCGCTATGCGCGGCAGAATAGGGTCCATCTCCGGGACGCGATCCGCCTCGTCGTCTGAGCTATCACTCAATTCGCCGATTAAGAGGTCAATCTCCCCCATCTCGAAGCCGGTAACCTCAATACCGAAGTCTAGATCCGACTCGAGAAGGCCTTGCAGTTCGAGTGCAAGCAGATCGCTGTCCCAATGGGCATTCTCGGCAAGCTTGTTGTCGGCGAGGATGTAGGCACGTTTCTGCGCCTCGGTCATGTCCTCCAGACGGATGACAGGGACTCGGGTGAGCCCGAGAAGCGTGGCCGCCTGAAGCCGGCCGTGGCCAGCAATTACGCCGCCATTTGCATCAACGAGGATCGGGTTTGTCCAACCAAAGGCTTTGATCGAGTCAGCGATCTGTCGGAGCTGCTTCTTCGAGTGCGTGCGAGGATTGGCAACGTAGGGCTTCAGGACCGATACCGGTACGGTCGCGACCTTTAGGTCACGAATGTGCACAGACATCGCCCGTCTCTAACGTCTCGACAAAGTCACGCATCCGGACAGCAAATCGGGACATACGACACTTGGAATGAATTCGCCGCGCACAAAACGAACCCAGGGCAAAGCGGCCATGATCCGGCCAAGCGATGTAGTTACCACCGCCCGGGCGGATTGGCGTGGAAAGCCAGCCTTGATGAAATGCCGAGTGCCCTTAACGGGCTTCAATTCGGGAAAGCTGATTACCTTCATGCAAGCCTCCTTTGACGCACATTACAGGGCGTCAGGATGCGCATGAGGGCACAAAAGCGATAGTTGGATACAAAGGAGGTTAGTCGCCGCGCGGGCTAGTTTTCTCCATAGAAGCCAGGCGCGCGTAATGCTCGACGTTCGCATTAATGTCGAGCGCTCGGAAGATGTCGCTCAGAAGATCATAGAAGGGTCCGTAGGCGACTCCGGTGTCCCAGTTCGTGCGCCTTGTTGCGGGTGCGCCTGTGATCTGTCCATAAATTTTTGCGGCATATTCCGAAACTCGAGCGGCCGCGATATTCGGCGGGCATCCTTTGCGCGCTGGTACGGTCGGAGCCTTGGACAGCTCACGGTGCGTCGATATAACGGCAGCATTGTACGACTCCAGCGATTGGAGAAAATCGAGCTGCTTCGGTACGAACGTGCTTTGAGATATGGTATGCATCAGGGTTCCGATCTTTCGATTGATCGTCCCCAGCAACTTCAATTCCGGCGCAGTCACTTCGTGTGACCGGCCCGCCTTCATCAGCACGCCATCGAATGCGATACAGTCTGCCAGACGATCCAACGTTGCGGCATCCGTGTCAGGTGCTACCTTCCTGAGTGCGTCACGGATGACAGGCGCTGCCTCAGAGGACCGCACCATTTTCATGCCCTCGCCTTGGGGAATCGGACACATTATTGAGCCTAGGTATCACAATGCTGCGGAGCCGTCATCCACACCGTCAACGCCGCGCAATTCCGGTTCATAGTTGCCGTGATTTCCACCAGCATCTCTTGCGACAGCTATTCCATAGGGAGCGGGACGTCGAGACAACCATGCCCCTTCAGCGGCTTTCCGCTCCTCCATCGTCGGCGGAATCTCATCATCGTAGCTCTTGCTTCTGTGGCCTACTGGTTGGCAACTCCTGTGACCTCATACTCGCTCAGATGAAGCTGAATGAGACCAACAACCCAATTCCGTAAATCCTGGCGCTTTTTCTGGAATTCGGCAGCGATCTGAGCGCCGGCGTAATTGGTGAACTTTTCCACCGATATCTCTTGCGACAGGTATTCCATAGGGACCGGGACGTCGACACAACCATGCCCCTTCAGTGCGGCTTTACGCTCTTCCATCGTCGGCGGAATCTCTTCATCATAGCTCTTGCCTTGGTTAAATGGCTGTAGCGGAGTCTCCAAGGCCGCAGGGCAGTACATGATGATGATCTGATAGTAGAGCGGATGCTGGTCGTCGGTCTGTGTCGCCGTAAAGGGATTGACGGGTCGCTCGGTCTGGATTGAGCGTTCGATCGGCTCCGCCCACGCTACGTTGGTAGCGAAGGCAAGAGCGAAGACGCCGACAATGTTGCGTAGCATGGCAAGTCCTCCAGTGTTGTCACGGACAACGCGGGCTGTGCTTGGCAGAACGGTTTTGCTGAACGGCTAATCGGCTCGATCCGGCGGGAGTGTGT
>CAYWBS010000269.1:0-5039 GCA_964456215.1 uncultured Hyphomicrobiaceae bacterium | reverse complement strand
AGATATTTTGTTTGTCATGGTGATCCTCCTTTCACGATCAATTACTCCGCTCGGCCTCCCCGAACTCTCTCTTCCTTCCCGCCCGATAGGCCCCAATCCATCGCCACCGGACGGATAATCCGGCCTCACTCTTCACCTTTAGTTTGACCATCGACCATTGCCAGCTTTTGGCTTCCATAATCCGCCGCTGCCCGTTCTTTGCTCATATACCCGCGGCGCAAATCGCGCGCGATCCGTTCGGCTTCACGCTTTGACGGATCGCCGTAACCGCCGCCGCCGGGCGTCAAGAGCTGCACAATGTCTCCGGCCGCCAGCTCAATTCCTTCACCTTTGGACTTGTGGGGCAGTGCAAGCGGCTTTCCCGCTTGAGTTACTCTGATCTCGGTCATGTTTCCGGGGTGGCCTCCCAGAAGCCCATGAGGACCGGTTGTCGCGTGATCCATGAGAAATGACGCGGTCGCCTCACCACGTAACAGCCGGCAGCGAAACACAACGCCGAGGCCGCCTCGATTGTGGCCGGCGCCCCCTGAGTCCGGCCTGAGGGCATATTCCTCAACGAGAATTGGGTATCGCTGCTCCAGCAACTCGATCGGTGTTCCGCGGGCGATACCAATCGAAGAGGCGCCGTTGCCAAGACCGTCCGATTGGCTGTTGCCGCCGTAACCGCCACCGCTGAAGAAGTACATGACATAGTGGCGTTCGCTTTCGGGATCGAAGCCGCCGAGACTGAAGTTGCCCGCTGTTCCGAACGGCGCGGCGAACATCCGGTCCGGGATGGCTTTGCCCATGGCGCCGAACACAGTTTCCATAATTCGTTGTGAGACTTCCGAGGCGCAGCCCGCGACAGGCCGGGGATATTTCGCGTACAGAAACGTGCCTAATGGCTTCTTGACACGAATTGGCCGGAAGCACCCAGCGTTGACGGGAACATCCGGGAAAACATGCTTCATGCCGACGTAAATAGCCGTTTGCGTCTGTGCCCAAACCGAATTCATCGGGCCTTTGCAGGGCGGGCTGCTCCGGGAAAGATCGAACTCGATGTCTGAGCCCTTGATGGTCATCGAAAGTGCGATGGTCAGCTTGCCCTCAACCACGCCGTCGCTATCGAGATAGGCGGCAAAATCATATGTCCCATCCGGAATTTGCTCTATGTGATCGCGCATCTGCTTTTCCGACCGGCGATCGAGTTCCTCGATAACCGTCCGTACGGTCTCATCGCCGTAGCGGTCGATTAACGCCGTAAGCTGTTGTGCACCGACTTTTATGGCCCCGAGCTGGGCCCGCACGTCGCCAATCCGCTCCTCCGGCACGCGGACGTTCGCCATAATCAAATCAAGGATGTCCTGCTGCAGAACCCCTTTCGAGACCAGCCTGACCGGCGGAATGCGAAGGCCTTCCTTGTGAATTTCAGTGGCCTCGGTCGTGAAGCCGCCAGGAACGGCGCCGCCGATGTCCGCCCAATGTGCCGCATTGGAAAGGAAGCACCAAAGCCGCCCCTTGTAGTGGAACGGGGCAACAAGCTTGGTATCCATCAGGTGGCTGCCGCCGAGATAGGGATCGTTGATAATGACGACGTCATCCGGTTCGAGCCTGCCGCCATAATGCTCGATCACCGCCCGCGTCGTACTCTGCATAGCTCCCAGAAAGACCGGCAAACCGGTTTCGCCCTGGCTGATGACCTCACCCGTATCGCATCGATAGATTCCGTTGGCCCTGTCCAGAGCCTCGGAGACGATGGGTGAAAATGACGTCTTCGCCTGAACAAGATCCATTTCGTTGGCGACCTGGCGCATAGCGTTCTGGATGACGGCCAGCGTCACCGGATCAACCGAACCGGCGGGCCGCGTGCGGAGCTGTGGGATCGTCAGGCTCATCGCCGTTCCACCGAAATAATCAGGTTGCCATAGCCGTCGACTTTCGCTGACGCATCGGGATCGATGACAGTCGTCGTGTCATCCTGAATGACGATGGCCGGCCCCTCGACCTCATCTCCAGGTGCGAGGCTGCTGCGATGCACAAGAGACGCCGTCCGAAACTGGCCGTTGAACTGGATGCTCCGTTCCTCTGCCGCCTTGCCGGTATGCGGCGCCATGCCGTTTGCCAGAAGTTTCAAATCGAATGCCTCCCGTCGGCCGATCACTGCCGTGCGCAGGTTCATCAATATCGGCCGCATATCAGCAAACGAGGTCCCAAACCGGGACTCGTAGCGGCTGGCAAACATGTCGCGCACACTTTCCGGCTCAAATCCCGGACTTGTCACCGAAATTCGAAAGACGTGCGATTGGCCGTAATAGAGCAGGTCGGCTTCATGTTCCGCCACGACTTCGGAGACTGGGACACCTTCGGCCCTCAGCAGGTCGTGACCGGCTCCGATCTGCTCGGCAAAAGCCGCGTCGATTTCCTCGGTGCTGACTCCATCAAGGGGCTTGTTGATGGTGCGCACGAAATCATGCCTTACGTCGGCAATGGCGCAGCCAAGAGCGGAAGTGAGCCCCGGATAGCGGGGCACAATAACGCGGGGGATGGAAAGCTCTCTTGCCAGCCTAACCGCATAGAGCGGACCGCCGCCACCGAACGCAAACAACGAGAAATCACGCGGGTCATGTCCGCGCTCGATGGAAACGAGGCGGATCGCGCCCGCAAGCTGGTTGACGGCGACGCTTATGATCGCCTGTGCCGCACCGTGTGCGTCAAGGCCGAGGGGGTTTCCGACTTGGTCCTCAATTGCGCGTGTCAGCTCACTGTAGCCAACTCGTCGCGTCGATCCGCTGATGCGGTCTTTGTCGATCAGACCGAGGAGAACCGCGGCGTCGGTAACGGTCGGGCGTTCGCCGCCTTTGCCATAACAGATGGGGCCCGGTTCGGACCCGGCGCTTTCCGGCCCAACCTGGAGGATGCCGGCGGGGTTGACATGGGCGATGCTGCCGCCGCCCGAGCCGATCGTATGAACGTCCACAAGCGGGACGCGGATGGGAACGGAATAGTCGATGTCCTTTTCATGAGTGATTACCGGTTCCCCGTTTCTGATCAGCGTCACGTCAAAGCTGGTGCCGCCCATATCGCAACTAATGATGTCCGGAAATCCCGCGAGTCTTGCGATTTCCGCCGCGGCGATCGCGCCGGCGGCGGGGCCGGACATGACCGTATGCACCGCCAGATCCGCGGCGACCTTCCCCGACATGGTGCCGCCGTTTCCCTGGGTCAGAAGAATGTCGCGTTCGAAGCCGGACTCCTGCAGCCGCTTCTCGAGTCGGCTCAAATAGTGGCTGACGGTCGGCTGGACGTAGGCATTCAGCGCCGCCGTGCTGCCGCGCTCAAACTCGCGGAATTCGCGCAGAACCCGCGAGCCGACAGTGATTTTCCCGTCCGGCCACAGGTCGCGCGCGATCTCAAGGCAGCGCTCTTCGTGATCGGGGTTAGCGTAGGAGTTGACAAAATGTATGACCAAGGCATCGATACCGAGACCGAGGAGATGGACCAATGAGGTATGAACACTCTGCTCGTCCAACGGCGCGATGACACGGCCGCCAGCATCAATCCGCTCCGTCACTTCCAGCCGGCGCTCTCTCGGAATAATGGCTTCAAACGTGCCGACCATCCCGTACATCTGGGGCCGTGTCCGCCGTCCGAGCTCCAGCACATCCCGGAAACCTTTGGTGGTCAAAAGACCGCATTGGGCGCCTTTGCGCTCGAGTATGGCATTCGTGGCGACCGTTGTGCCATGGACGAAGACGGAAAGATCGGCGGGCGCCAGCTCGAGAGCCCCGATGCCCTCCATAACGCCGCGGGACTGATCGTCGCCGGTCGACGACACTTTGGCGATCCGGAACGCGCCATTGGCCCGGTCGACCAATAGAAGATCGGTGAACGTTCCACCCACATCGACGCCGAGACAAAGATCCCGCACCGCCGTTCCTCCCTACGCATCGGATGCCGTCTCTTCGGCAAACTTTTCTTGACAGCGTAGCGCTGGGCCGGTCAAGTCGAAACCAAATTATGGGAGTTATTCCGTATTATGGGAATTGAACGCGTTCAGGTCATTGATCGGGCCATGGAAATCGTCGGCCTGATCGCGCAAAAAGGTACGACCTCGATAGCCGAGCTGAGTCAAGCGACAGGCTACGCCAATAGCACGGTGGCGCGGATCGTTGGCGCGCTCACAACCCATGGAATCATCGAGCGGACGCCTGCACGGAAATGCCGGCTGGGCCTGCGCCTTGTCGCCCTGGCGTCACAAGTCGCTCCGATGCGCAACCTCGTCGATATTTCTCGCGAGCCGATGTTGGAGTTGGCCCGAACCACCGGCGAGGATGCCGGGCTTGCCGTGTTGCAGGACAGGCAGGCGGTTATCGTCGATTGGGTTTACGGTCCCCATCCGTTGAAGATCATTGAGCCGTTTTCGCTGGCCATTACGCTGAACTGCGCCTTCCGCAAGGTACTGCTGGCGTTTCAGGGTGACAGGTGGATCAAAGGTTATATCGCCACAACGGATTTCCCCCGATACACCCCCCATACGATCATTGACCCGGAAGCCATCTGGTCGGAAGTGCAACGCGTCCGCAAAATGCGAATAGCGGTATCGAGGAGTGAAAATATTGTCGACGCCGGCAGCGTGGCCGCCCCTATATTCGCACCGACAGGCGAACTCGCCGCCACCGTATTCGCTACCTGTCCCATGAACCGCTTCGAAAATGCGGATATCACCCGTATAACCAACGCGGTCGTCAAAACGGCGGCGGCGATCAGCGGCAGTTTGCGGATTGCAGGTCCGTCACGCCCAAGTTTCACGGCGTATGCCAAGGTATGATGACTGATGGGCGTCTGCGAATTTCTTCTCATGAGAGACGAGAATGCTGCCTCGATTCATTCATCCAGATTGTCGGCGAACAACATGCCGGGAACGGCCGTCACCGTCTAATGTGGCAGGTTGTTGACCCGTGCTGGATCACGTGCGCCGACAATGCTTCCCGATGAGGTCCGGTTGTTGATCTTTGGGTGCATTCCTGAACGGCAACCAAGCTCTCCGCGAATTGTCGGCT
>CAYWBS010000268.1:0-5046 GCA_964456215.1 uncultured Hyphomicrobiaceae bacterium | reverse complement strand
CACGCGAAACCGGAACCTCCCAAATTGCCGGACATGGGCCCCTGTGGCCCATGTCCGGCAATTTGGGAGGTTCCGGTTTCGCGTGTTTTTCTGCAATGTAAAGTTTTGTAAAGCCTGCTGCCATGATGCCGTAGTTTGGTTGGCAGTGCCATGCCACTTCTCAGGAGGCGTGAATCGCACCGGGCGACGCCGCCATTTGCGCGCTTCTCTTCGGCCCGGTTCTATGCAATTCTCCGCGCCGCGTTCCGCCTTGGCTGGCGTAAACGCGATGACCGCACGAGCTCAATGATGGTTGGGTCTCTCAGAAGAGCGCGATGAGTGAACGGAAGAAACGCCACCCCTTTTTGCGCGGCCTTCGGGACAGCTTCGGACTGCCCGCATTGGGCCTCATTGCCGCGCTGACGGGTTTCGGCGTTCAAGCGCGCGAAGCCGGCCTCGGGTTGGATCTTACATTCGCCGCCGTGGCAACGGTCTGGGCTATGCCGGCCCTGATGTCGTTCGTGGAGCTCTTTTCCGCCGGCAGTTCTCCCTGGCTTGTCCTGCTGACGCTTCTGGTGATCAATGTCAGGAACCTGCCGATGGTGGTATCGGTGATTCCGGTGATCAGGTCAGGACCCGGCTTCCGCTGGAAATACCTCATGGCGGCGCAGCTTCTGTCGCCTACATCCTGGGTGCAGATGATGGTCATCGGCAGGGGGCTGCCGGCAGGAGACCGATTGCCTTACTACACCGCATTCAGCGGCACCTTGCTTTCCGGCGGCATGCTCGGGACATGGGTTGGCTATTCCTGGACGACGGGACTCGATCCCACGATCGGCAAGGCGTTTCTGCTGCTTACGCCATTGTTCGTTTTCCTGACCATGGCGACGGCGCCGAAACGTTCGAGCCGTATTGGCTTGATTGCTGGTTCGGTCGTTGTCCCGGTATTTATGATCTGGGACCCGGAGATGGGCCTTATTTTCGGCGGCCTCTTCGGCGGCACGCTCGGCTTCGTGCTTGGACGCCGGCTTCCCACCAAGGGCGGAGTCTGAGCGGTGACGGTTCCCGACGCACCCTGGGGGCTCCTGGCGATCGCCTTCGCGGCCGCATTCTTTTGACGCGCCCTTGGCGCCCTGCTGTCGGACCGCATCGAGGTCGATACGCCGCTTTTTGATTGGTGCGTTTGCGTGACGCAGGCGGTCGTCGGCGGTTTGATGATCCGCGCGGTTCTGATGCCGTCGACCGATCTCGCCGCTGTGCCCCTCGCCGACCGCGTTCTCGCCTCGCTGATCGGCATCGCGGCGTTTCTGGCGTTTCGTCAAAAAGTGCTGCCGGGCGTGGCGCTCGGTGCGGGCGCGCTTGCACTTCTGATCCAGTTAAGGTCGGGTTAAGTGATATTGATGCCGACAATTGGAGGCCCGTTGTGGTATAGGGCCGGATTTTGCGCTATTCGGAAATGCGTTCCGCTCCAGTTTGCAAACTGCATTCCTTCTGACCGTTGTCAGCCCAAAGCGCGGCTGCTTATTTCGGGCGAGTGCTTCATGCGTGTCGTGCATCAACTGATATCCTATTTTCGCGAGCATGGGGCGCTGAGCGAACGGCAGCTCGAACAATTGCGGCTCAGCGGATTCCTTCCGGAAGGCGATGAAGACGCCTCGAGGCCGGGCCGGGGGCGTTCCCGAAGCCCGGACGATGAGCCGGGAAGTGATCGATCGCCGGATATTGACCGCGATGGTCAGCCGGTTGCGTCGATCGGTCCGCAAAAGCGGCGCAAACCGCTTGGTATTGATCCGCTGTGCAGAAAGCTGGCCGATCTCAACACGGGCTGGGACCATGAGCTCAGAAGTCTCGACGAGATTGCCAATCGGATTGCGGACGCCGGCTCCTGGCCCGATTGGGTGCGGATCATCAGGACAACCGGCCGGGAGCGGTTGCGCAGTGTCATCGAGGCGGTATTAATCAGCCACGCGGTTACGTTACACTCTCTGAGCGCCAGCCTGGATCTGCGCAGTTACCGCGAAATAATGGTCCAGGGTTCGCAGCGAACACAGGCGCTCAGTGCCTATAGAGCGCTGCTTAGAACCTACGATTTCAACAGTCTCGGCAGATATGCCTGGGTTCTGAAGTACGAGCCGGTGAACAATATCTTCAACCTCATTCAGGCCAAGCGCGCCATCCTCGGGGCGTTGAACGATATTTTTGATAATCGTCAGCAAGGGCTGACCGCCGGACTGCGCGGCAATGCGCAAACAAATCTGTTCTGGGCATTCGTCATCCTGAGAAGCGCGAAGGCGGAAGATCCCTGGCTCGAAAGCCGGGGCAAATCCGCCCGCTCGGTGACCTATCTTGATAAATTATGGCCGCCTAGGACCGTCCTGCAGAGAGCCGCGCTCTATGCCCTGTTCATGGCACCCGACGCGGTGCTCTCTTTTCTGACCAGTGATTTCGATGTCCCGGAGGATGCGCGCGGCAATCCACCGTGGATCATACCGCCTGCCTGGACATCGCCCGCCGAGAAGCACTACATCAAATTCCGCGATTAATTCCAGCGGCATGAATTGGCAAAGAATGACGAGCGAATGACCACAAGCACCGATCGCCTCATTGAAACAGTTACGCTTAGTCAGGCCAAAGCACTGATTAACTGCATGGCACATGAACAGAGCATTCTCCTGCTCTCGGCGCCCGGCGTCGGCAAGTCCGACACGGTTAATCAGGCGGCGAAGGAGGCGGGTCTCGAATGCCGCTCGCTGCTCGGCACACAAATCGCGCCGGAGGATGTCAGCGGTATTCCACGGATCGTCGGGGAGCGCTCGGTCTTTTGTCCGCCCCGCGTCCTGTTGCCGGAGACGCCGGAGCCATTTTGCCTGTTTCTGGATGAATTGCCGGCTGCGACGCCCGATATTCAAAAAGCCTTCTATTCTCTTCTCCTGGAGCGCCGCATCGGAGAGCATTTCCTCCCCGAGGGGACGTGGGTGGTCGCCGCCGGGAACCGCGCGGAGGATCGTGCCCTGGTGCGCACCCTGAGCAGCGCCCTCGTCAATCGCGTCATTATTCTGAATATCCGCGTCGATGTGAAGGAATGGCTCGTCTGGGCCAAAGCCAGCGGGATTCGAACGGAAATCATCTCATTTATTACACTAATGCCGCACACCCTTATGCGCGATGTGCCGCGCGAGCCGGTGCCATTCTCGACGCCGCGTGCCTGGGCAGCGCTGTCGCGTGCCTTGGATCTGGTCGAGCAGGAAAAGAAAATTGACCGCGAGACCAGGCGCGCCCTGGCGTTCGGTTCGATCAGCGGCGAGGACGCGGCCGTGTTTTGCGCTTTGGCCGAGGAGCGCATCGATGAATTGAAGCCCGTGCGCTTCTACATCGAAAATCCGGGTGAATTGCCGGACTCCGATACGGCGCGCTGGTTCGTCCTGAACCGCATTCGGACGCTTGCCAAGGGCGGGGAATTTGCCGATATGGACCCCGGAAGCGTCAACGCGTTCTTGAATGCGCTGCCGGAGGAATTCCGTTTTGCGCTCCTGGTCGATCTGGTCGAGCTTTGGGCCGGGCTCGGCGCCGAGCAGTCGATGTTTGAGACTTTGAAACAGGTAACGGGCCTTGAGCACTGAGGAAAGCGATCGCCGGCAAGAAGTGGCGCATCACGCCTGTATGCAGGCCTTGCGGCGCGTCAGCCTGACATTTCCATACCTTTCCGGTCTCGTTCGCAAGGTTCGCTTTAAAATCGAACCGCGCATCGCCACTGCCGGCGTGTTCTCGTCCGGCAGAATGGTCGCCAATCCGGATTTCGTCCTGTCGCTCACGCCGGCGGATCTGACTTTTGTCCTCGCCCATGAGGTGCTGCATCTTGCCCTGGACACCCATGGGCGTGGCGCCGGCAGCCCCGCGGCGGCGGTCAACATCGCCCATGATTACATCATCAACGATATCCTTGCCGAAGAGCTTGGCCAGCAAGTCCCGGCGGACGGCCTCGCCGAGCAGGGCGCCAGGAACTACGCGCTCGAAGATCTGCTCTCTCAAGGCGTCAAATGGCAAGGTAAATCGTGCTGGCGCTCGGTGGATACGCGGCCGGGACTGACATCAATGGGCGAGGCGCTGGCTGAAGCCGGCCTGATCGACCGGCCGCAAACCAGATCGAGTCCGATGGTATTGGATGTGCTGAGCGCGTCCAAGGAGCGGGAACTCTACCCAGGTATTTCGGCAACGGAAATTGAAAAGCACGCGAAAGATATCCGTTCGGCGGCGGCCAAAGCGAACAGCCTGCAGATCATGAAAGAAGAACTTGAGCGCACGGGCGAGCGGCGCGCGGGAGACGGACGGGGCGAGTGGGTTGAAACGGTTCACGCCTTGAAAACAACCTATCGTGCGCCATGGCAGCTTGTTCTGCAACGCTGGTTCGACGCTGAGGCTCCGGGGGAGCGAAGCTTCGCCCGCCCCTCGCGGCGGGGTGCGGATCGCCTTGATGTGGTCTTGCCCGGCAGAAAGCGCGAGGGACGGACCATGCACATCGTCCTCGATTCGTCGGGGTCGATGGTCAATGATTTGAGTGTGGCGCTGGGCGTCATAGGCGCGTTTTGCGAGACAAACGGGGTTCGCGAGGTCCATCTTCTCCAGTGCGACGTCGATGTTACCGTGGATGAGTGGATTGCTCCTGAGGAGCTTGATCATTATGAAATAAGGGGCTTTGGCGGCAGCGATATGTCTCCGGCCATGAATCGGCTGGCGGAGGACCCGGGCGTGGAAGCCGCCATCGTCATTACCGACGGTTATATCGTCTATCCGGAAGAGCCGCCCCATTATGACGTTCTTTGGGCGGTCATCGACGTTTGGGATTATGAATTCGATCCGCGATATGGCACGGCCGTCAAGATTCCGATCGATGAGCTGAGGCCGCGTGGCTCCGCGGCCTAGGCGGCGGCGTTTTGCAATTGCCTGACAGGTTTTGACGATGGCGAAAGAACATAGAACACAATCCGGGCGGGTATAAAATGGACTCAATCATCTGGCGGACAGCGGTAGCAGTCGCCTTCATCCTTGCCCAAGGTGTGTTGCTGTTCA
>CAYWBS010000267.1:608-5058 GCA_964456215.1 uncultured Hyphomicrobiaceae bacterium | reverse complement strand
CACACCGTGGGCCGTATCTCCGACGAGCGCCAATCTCGCAGCGACATAGCGACGCGCAATATGAAAATCCAGCGGATAGGCTTGACGCGGCCCCTCAAGCGTAATGGCGCCAAGCTCGGCGCCAAACCGCTTTCCAAGCTCTTTCAGGAATGTTCCGTCATCGCATTGCATAATCGCCCGGCCTTCCTCAGCCTTCTCCGTCCAGACAATGGAGCATCGATTGCCCTTGAGCGGCAGTTTGGCGACAGGTCCGGACGGCAGGAAATGCTGAACGGCGCGGCCGTGATGAGGCTTTTGATGACGGATGGTCGTGACGATCCCGACCTGCGGATAGCTCCAACGGACCGTCTTGATACCGGCTATATTCCGGAGCGGCGAGCGCCTTCCATCAGCGGCCACAAGCAAGGAAGCGGTAATTGCCGCCTCCCCGGCGAGATCAATGGAAACGACACTATCGTCGCAAGTAAAACCTGTTACGTTTCGGGGCGCGAGCACAGTTATCGCGGTATCGGCCTGAACGGCGCCGGCAAGCGCCATCAGAAGATCGTGATTTTCGACAATATGCGCCGGCGGCTCGCCCGGCGCCGCCTCGTCCTCGATCTTCAGAAGCACGGGGCGGACAAACGATTCGAACGCGCTGTCTGTGATGTCAAATGCCGCAACCGGCTGGGCGGCATGTTCCACGAGCCGCCAGACACCGAGCGCCTCGAGCATGCGACGCGACGATGCGGAAATCGCAAATGCCCGACCGTTCGGCTTGATCAACGCCGCTGCCGGGTGTGGCGTCTTGTCGATCACGCAAATGCGCAGCCCGCCAGAGGCGGCGAATGATAGGGCCCGCGCCAGGGAAAGACCGACAAACCCGCCGCCCGAAATGGCCACATCGAAAGACGTGTCACTCATCTGGTCATTCCAGCTCATATTCAAATTTTGCCGTGAATGGCCGGCCATTCAACTTTGCCGTTGGCGCGCTTTGCAGGCCGGCTGGGAGCGTAGCCATTTTTCCTTGACAAAAACAGCGCCATGACCGTCTGTCTCGCCGAGGCGGCTCTTTTAATTCCAGTCATGATGCGCGCCCCTTTTCCCGATACCACCTTAGGCAAAAATCCGGCCCGTCCATGTCCACCGCAATCAGCAAACTCCTTGACGTCCTCGACATTGAGCCCCTGGAGCATAACCTGTTTCGCGGCCTCAGTCCGCAACATGGTTGGCAGCGGGTGTTTGGCGGTCAGGTGATCGGCCAGGCCCTGGTGGCCGCCGTGCGCACCGTCGAAGACCGTTTCGTCCATTCCCTTCATGCCTACTTCATGCGGCCCGGCGATCCGTCGGTTCCGATCATCTATGAGGTGGATCGCATTCGCGACGGCAAGAGCTTCAATACCAGGCGGGTTGTGGCCATTCAACATGGCGAGGCGATCTTCTCGATGTCGGCGTCATTCCAGATCAAGGAGGAGGGGCTTTCGCATCAGATCGAGATGCCGGACGTGCCGAAGCCGGAGGACTTGCCGAGCGAAGCCGAAATCAAGGAGAAATTTCTCGACAAACTTCCGGCGCCGATCCGCAGATATTGGGAACGGGAACGCCCGATCGAGCTCAGGCCCGTCGATTTTTCCCGCTACCTTTCCAATGACCCCCGCAAACCCGCTCAGCATATTTGGATGCGCGCGACGGCCGCTCTGCCCGACGATCCGGCCCTGCATCAATGCGTCCTGGCCTACGCCTCTGACTTCTCTTTGCTGGATACGGCGCTTATCGCCCATGGAAGGATGATTTTCGACCCTCAGCTGATGCTCGCAAGCCTTGACCATGCTCTTTGGTTTCATCAGGATTTCCGCGCCGACGAGTGGCTGCTCTATAGTCAGGATAGTCCGTTCTCGGGAGGTGCCAGAGGCTTTTGCCGCGGCAGCATTTTTGACCTATCCGGAACCTTGATTGCATCCGTCGCCCAAGAGGGCCTTATCAGAGAGCGGCGCCCACGGCCCTAAAAGGCGGCGCAAAGGCTTGCCAACGGCTTCATTCATCGAAAATAGTTAACGTGTTCCGGCCCCGGTCACGGGCAGGAGATGGTTTGTTGCAGAACAGCAAAGAGCGTCCATGACACCTGATATCGCCCGACCGCGTGGCTCGGAATTTATCGTTTCGCCTTTCGCCCGGCTGCGCGCCCTTCTCGGAAATACCGCGCCCGGCGGCGACATCATCGATCTGACGATTGGAGAGCCGCGCCATGCCATGCCCGAATTCGTCGGGGAAGTGTTGCTGGCGGCGATCGATGATTTTGCAAAATATCCGCCGGGCGCCGGCACGCTCTCTCTAAGGCAGGCGATCGCAAGTTGGATCGAACGGCGTTATCCGGCCCTTAGCGGCATTGTTGACCCCGAGAGCCATATCCTGGCTTTGAATGGATCGCGGGAAGGCTTGTTTTCCGCCATATTTCCGGCAATCGACCGCCGCTCCTTTCCAGGTCGGCCCGCCGTTCTCATGCCGAACCCGTTTTATCATTGCTATGCCGGCGCCGCCTTCGCTGCCGGAGCCGAACCGATATTCATGAATGCCGGACGGGAAACAGGATTTCTGCCGGATTTCCGCACAATCGACGAGGCGCTCCTGGCGCGTACCGCCGTTATCTATCTTTGCTCGCCGTCCAATCCGCAAGGCGCCATTGCCCGCCGCCCATATCTCGCCCATCTTATCAGCCTTGCCGCGGCCCATGACATCATGCTCTTTGCTGACGAATGCTATTCCGAAATCTACTACAGCGAGCCGCCTCCGGGCGCGCTGGAGGTCGCTCACTCCGCTTTCGGTAGCTTCAAGAACGTCCTGGCATTCAATTCACTGTCCAAGCGCTCCAATTTGCCCGGGCTCAGATCCGGATTTGTCGGCGGCGACGCGGCGTTCATTGAAGACTTCGGCCGGTTCCGCAATGTCGTTTGTCCGCAAATTCCTCTTCCGGTTCAGAAAGTTTCCGAAGCCATTTGGCAGGATGAACCCCATGTGACCGCCAGCCGAAGGTGCTATGAGGAAAAATTAACTTCTGCTAAGCAAATAATTGGAAAATCATTCGATTTCATTCCACCGGATGGCAGTTTTTTTCTATGGCTCAATGTCGGGGACCGCGGCGGCGGCGAAAGTGCGGCGACAACACTTTGGAAAGAATGCGGTGTCAAAGTGATCCCGGGCGCCTATCTTGCGCGGCCGGGTCTGGATGGCTCAAATCCTGGAACGAATTATATTAGGGTCGCCCTTGTCCAGGATCTGGCGACGACGGAACAGGCGCTCGAACGAATCGTAAAAACATTGGGTTAGAAACTTTCCCTGTTCCGTGGGGTGAGAGGTGAAATGGCGATGGCAAATACCGGTCCAGGCCATGGCCGCCTGTTGCCGGAAGGCGCCGGAACAGCGCTCAGAACTTTGGTAGGCCAGTTTCTTGGTCTGCTGCTCATTATTGCTGCACTCGCCGGCTGGCTATGCCTGCTGTCTTGGTCCATCGACGATCCGAGCCTCAATCATGCTACCAACGAAGCGCCTCGGAATTTTCTCGGACCGCTTGGCGCCGCTCTCGCGGATCTCATGCTGCAATCCACCGGTTTCGCGGCGATTGTGATCTTTCTTCCGCCGGCGTCATGGGGCTGGATGCTTGTGAGGGGCCGGCAACAGCTCCATTTCCGGCTGCGATTGCTTCTTTGGCCGGTCGCCGTCTTATCTCTGGCTGGCGCCCTTTCCGCTCTGACACCGCCCGCGACCTGGCCATTATCGGTCAATCTTGGAGGCATGTCGGGTGCGGCGGTTTATGGCGTCGCTTTTCGTGCCTTTGCCCGTTTCGTTCCGGCTTGGGGCGCCATGGTCACCGGTCCGTTCCTCGCTGTCGGTGGATTCCTGACCCTTATCCCGGCTCTCGGATTGAAGTTTAGGCATTTGGCCGTTCTATGGACGTTTGAGTCGGCGCACACCGGTTCTCGTTTTCGTCAATTTCTCGCCGCTCTGTTTTATGCCATTTTCCATATTCGGATCCGCATTCTTGAAAAGACGCGTGCCGTCCCCTCCCATTTCCGCCTGCGCACCGTTTTGAGCGGCCTCATGGCGCTGGAAAACCAGCCGGTCATAAGAGCCGCCCCGCCGCCGGTTCCCCCCACGGCCAGGACAATCCCCGCCGCACCACAGCGCCACGATCCATTGGGGCGGGTCGAGCCCTATTTCGATGGTCCTGGTTCCCGACCGCCTCGCACGCCGATCAATCCAAATGGTCCGGTCAACGGTTCCGGCACGATCGGAGCTCCGCATATACCGCCCGGTTCCCCGCCAACATCCTTGGCGGAAGCGCAAAACCGGTGGCCGCTTCTTGTCAACGGCCGCTATCGGGAACCGGATTTGTCGCTGTTAATGAGACCGGCGCGCAAAGCCCGCAACGGCGGGCAGGCACCTCACGCGCTCCGAGAAAACGCTCATATGCTGG
>CAYWBS010000267.1:0-598 GCA_964456215.1 uncultured Hyphomicrobiaceae bacterium | reverse complement strand
CGTGCTCCAGGATTTCGGCGTGAGCGGCAAAATCGGCAATATTCGGTCCGGCCCGGTCGTGACCCTCCATGAGCTTGAGCCCGCCCGCGGCACCAAGTCGGCCCGTGTGGTCGGTCTTGCCGACGATATTGCCCGTTCAATGAGCGCCGTGTCGGCGCGCGTCGCCGTCATACCCGGCCGGAACGCGATCGGCATTGAACTGCCGAACGAGATGCGGGAGTCCGTCTACCTTCGGGACATCTTCGAGTCCACCGCGTTCGCGAACTGCAAATCGCGCCTTGCTCTGGCGCTTGGAAAGACCATCGATGGCGATCCGGTCGTCGTCGATCTGGAGCGGATGCCGCATCTGCTGATCGCCGGGACGACGGGATCGGGAAAATCAGTCGGTATTAACGCGATGATACTATCGCTGCTTTTCCGGCTCTCTCCAGATGAGTGCAGATTCATCATGATTGACCCCAAAATGCTGGAGCTCTCGGTCTATGACGGGATTCCGCACCTCCTCACCCCGGTCGTCACGGAACCGAAAAAGGCGGTCACCGCGCTGAAATGGACTGTCCGCGAAATGGAGGAGCGCTACAAGCGCATGTCGAAGCTC
>CAYWBS010000266.1:0-5065 GCA_964456215.1 uncultured Hyphomicrobiaceae bacterium | reverse complement strand
CCCAAATCGGTTCAAAAGAAATCCAACCCATCACTCTCCGGGACTAAACATCTAGGCTACCAATAGAAGTCGGGAGATACTGATGGCAAACTCTCCCTAAAGAGGGTCATCCATGACAAATATCGGTGTATTGGGCTTTGGAGAAGTAGGCTCCTCTTTTGCCGCAAGACTCGCGGATCACGGCGCGACCGTTCGTTCATTTGATCCGGCACGAGAACGTTCAGACACTAAGTCTCCTGAGACACGCTTGGCTTACGAAACCGGGATCAAGTTCTGCTCGCTCTCCCAACTGCTGGCGTCGTCAGAGATAATTCTATCGACGGTTACGACCGACGCGGCAGTGGACGCGGCGCAAAGCTGTGCGCCGAACTTAGGCCCGCAGCATGTCTATTGTGATCTAAATTCCACGGCTCCAGCGATAAAACGGGAACTCTATGATTTGCTGCATCCAACTTCGGCAACCTTTGTCGAAGGTGCAATTCTCGGCGCCATCGGCGTAACCGGGGCGGCGACGAAAATACTGCTCGGCGGTGAGTACGCCGGAGAGCTGTCAAATACTCTGAATTCATACGGGCTGAATACCGCACCCTATAGCCGGGACATTGGCAAGGCCTCGACGTTCAAAATGCTTCGCAGCATATTCTCCAAGGGCTTGGAAGCGCTCGTGATAGAGTTCTTGATGGCGGGCAAGACGGCAGGACTTGAAGACGATCTGTGGCAGGAGGTCACAACACTTCTGGCGGAGAATGATTTCGATCGCGTGTCTCGTAATTGGGTTTGTTCGCATGGCGTTGCCCACAAGCGGCGATATCACGAAATGATCCAGGTGGCCGAATTGCTTTCGGAAATGAAGATCGATGCGATCATGACAGACGCGACCACGGCGTTTTTCAAGCGATCGGTCGATTTGGACCTCGAACAGGATTTTGCCGACAAGCCGGAAAAGATGAACGCGGTGATCGAAGCCTTACTGCGGCGAACTCTGCGGCGGCCACGAGCTTCCTTGCAATCAGGATAGATCGAACGAGGACACAAACCGGATGAAGCAAAACCGGATGAAATCAAAAATATACTCTGGTGAGCCTGCGCTCGGCTGCTCCGTCATGGTTCCATCGCCGCAGATGGTGGAGATGGTCGCCCACGCGGGTTTCGACTGGGTGTTGATCGATCTGGAGCACGGGACCATCGGTTTGGAGTCCGCCGAGCTGATGATCATGGCGGCGGAGGCAAGTGGGATAACGCCCATTGCCAGACCTCGAAGCAACCGCAAAGCGGATATCTCAGCCGTGATGGATCGTGGCGCAATGGGTGTCCAGGTGCCGCATATCAACAACGACGAGGATGCCCGGGCCGCCATCTCGGCTGTCAAGTTTGGCCCGGGAGATAACCGGGGGCTCGCCGCCGGTACGCGTCCGGACAGTTACGGCCTGTCGAGAGGAATGGACGAATTTGTGCGGACCAGCAACGAACAGACGCTCGTATGTGTGCAGCTTGAACATGCGTCCGCGATTGAAAACATCGATGATATTCTAGGCGTGGAAGGGATCGACGTTTTTTTTATTGGCCCCTCGGATTTGTCGCAATCGATGGGGTATCCGGGAAATCAAAAAGCTGAGCTCGTGCAAACTGCAATTAAGAACACGCTTCAAAAAATCGTCAATGCTGAGAAAATTCCTGGCATGCCTGCCTCGGTGGACAATCTTGATGAAGTTCTCGCTTCTGGCTCACTATACATTTATACGCACTTGCCAAAGCTTGTCGGCACCGGCGCCTCTGCGTTCCTGAGCAAAGTGCAAACTTAAGCTGAAAAACCCGTCCAACTCAGGTTTGGCCAAGCTCCTTCTAGGACCGCTGTGGGTCATGAGTGAGCGTCAGCCAAGATTGGTGACTTTCCGCTGTTGGATGGAGCAGACGTCGCGGTGCGCTTAGAGTTCTACCTGCCCACTTCCGCAACCTCTGCGAAGCCGATATTCGGATCCGTTGCGCAAACCAGTATGTCTTCGACAGCAAATGGCACTTTTGAGAAGCAACGGCCGGCTTATCGGAACGTCCGCTAAGTAGCCCTAATCCGACAATAACAGCACCCGCCGCTCATCACCGGTTTTGATCCAAGTCGCCATGTTGCCAGCCGACATCGCACGTTGCGAAGACGCAGCACTCAGAATCGTTCGTCCATCAGACGTCGCTGACGATCCTTATGTTTAGTCTAAGATTATTCAAAGGGCTATACAGCCGAAGCGGGCACGTTCCAGGAAAGCCGGAGGCGTCCTAATCGTTGCGCGACAGGCGCTTGATGATATGGCCGCCTGATTTTTTATCGTGCTCCAGTTCCATCAGCCCCCTTGTTTCGGCCTCCTCGAGAAGTTCCCGAAAGGTGCGGAAGCCGTAATAGCTCTCGTTGAAGCCGGGTTTGCGCCGCTTCAGCGTCTGCTTGACCATGGAGCCCCAGACCGTCTCTTCCTCGCCGCGTTCACGGAGCAAGTCGTCAACTGTGGCTACGACCAGGTTCAGCCCTTCCTGCCGTCTGGCTTCCGCATCGTCGGAAGCGCTCTTGGGTTTCGCCTTGCTAGCCGGCCGTTTGGGGCGGGCTTTGCCCTTCTTCTCGGATTGCCGTATCAGATCATCATAATAGATGAACTCATCGCAATTGGACGTCAGCAGATCTGAGGTCGAGTTCTTCACGCCGACGCCGATCACCGTCTTGTTGTTCTCGCGCAGCTTGCTCACCAGGGGCGAGAAATCAGAATCTCCGCTGATGATCACGAACGTATCGACGTGGGACTTGGTGTAGCAGAGGTCGAGCGCGTCCACGACCAAGCGGATATCGGCCGAGTTCTTGCCGGACATGCGCACATGCGGAATATCGATCAGTTCGAAGGCTGCCTCGTGCATCGGCGCCTTGAAATTATTGTATCGGCTCCAGTCGCAGTAGGCCTTCTTAACGATGATGTCGCCCTTGATTAGCAGCCGCTCCAGAACCTTTCTAATGTCGAAATCGGCGTATTTCGCATCCCGCACACCGAGCGCGACATTCTCGAAATCGCAAAATAGAGCCATGTTCTGAACCGTGTTTTTCCCGCTCATAATTCCTCCGGAAGGCGTGCTGAGAGACTTGCGATGATGTTTGCCGACCACCTCTGCGGCGTACTGTGTTGCACGGCGAGGCCGGATGCAACTGGCGAGCAGCCACTATTGCCTCCCAGTCACATCCTGAAAACACCAAATTGCGTCTCGGGAATCGGCGCCTTAAAGGCTTCCTCCTCGTCAACCGGCCAGACGCCGCTGACGAGACCGCTCCGCGATCTTCCCTCGCCTTCATATCGGGAATAGAGCTGATTACGTTGTGCAAATCGCGCAGATCGCGTGCAACGGACCGCTTCGACTGGTCCAACCCAAGCTTGCACGCCTTTCGTGCCTGCCGCGCTGTCGCGAGCTCCACTTAGCTGATGCAAGCAGACGACAAATGCCGGCATTCGACACGCCCGCCTCCATCGCCAATTGCTCTAAGAAGACGGAATCACTGTTCGCAGGCGATCTCAACGGACTTCTGAAACAAGATCGGCATATCACCGCAGTTGAGCGGCGCTAGCCTCAAGGTATGTTCACGAAGTTAGAGCCGAGGCTAATCCGTCGCGTAGACCGACCCATTGCGGCTCATACTCGGGCTCAAGTGCGTAAAGATACTCGACCGAGGTGATTTCGGGTACGACAAAGGGAGGCAAATCGGCCGCCATTGCCTACACGCTGATTGAAACAGCCAAACTCAACCGCGTCGATCCGCAAGCATGGCTCATCGATGTTCTCGGCTGTATCGCCGACCAATCGATGTTCTCGGCTGTATCGCCGACCATAAGATCAACAGAATCGTCAAATTGCTACCTTGGCGATATGTTCAGCGCAGCTGAGCCAACGCGCTCATCGGACGCTCACCATGTCTCGTCGAAGAGGGTGGATCAAAACCGGCATCACCCCGCAAACAAAGAGACTTATTTCCTGTTTGGTCTCTTTTTGTGCTTGCTATTTTCAATTTTAAAGCGCGGTAGTTAACCATCGGACTTGCAGGATGCTTTGCGCATGCAGTGTCGCTGGATTTCGCAGTGCAGGCTCAAACACCCCCCAAATCTCGGTAGGCATTTACGACCGCTGGCGTCAGCGCGTTTGCGCGCGCCAGGAACCGGTCGTGTGCGGATTATCGAAGTGACTGTAGCAGAGTTGACCTCGGACTTAGTCGTCTGTCGTCAATTCGTCCAGGCACAGGGATGGTCCCGTCTGGAAAATCAGTGTCGGTCACTTTAAACTGGAGTAACGAAACGATGGAGTTTGACCAAGCTAACAAAGATGTGTCCCAGGCATTAATGGAAATAACGGATCACCCCCAGGATTGGCTGGATCGTTACGCATAATTGAAGGCAAAATTGACACAAGCAAGAGCCCTTGGAGTGCCACCAGCGCCAGATTTGGTGAAACTGCAGCGTCAGTTTCAAAGTGAAATCTATGCCGTGTCGCAGGGTCGGTAGCGTCACTAAATTCCGAGTTATCGCGTAAACTTGCCCGGCCGACGACGTGGCGCACGACCCTGCGAGGGGTCACGCCTGTGCGCCCGGATAAATACTTCCACACGTGATGTCCCCAATTAGAGCAGAGGATTACCGAAATGCAGAAGTCAGTAAAATCGAAGGCCGAGGAAAGATTCGCCGCAGCCCAGAAGAAGGCCAAACAGGCCCTGAATGAAAGCGAAAGAAAGCAGCAGGAGAGAACGGAACTCACGGCGAAACTGCGGGCTCTCCGCCTGGCAAAAGAGGCGGCCGACAAGGAGGCTGCCGAGATAACAACCGCAAGTAACAAAAAGCCAAAGCGTGTGCTCCAGGCCCGCCAACGCAAATCGTAACGGCCGCAATGACCGCAACGGAACCTGACCATCGACGAGCGGCAATCAGCTTCCGCCTCCCACCCGTGCGTAACCTGATAAGCCGATTAATGTCTGCTAATAGGATGGACCGGCCGTGTTCAGAACGGATGATGTTCTAGGATATGGGAGGTCGTAACTCTTATATCTGGGGGCCTC
>CAYWBS010000265.1:0-5081 GCA_964456215.1 uncultured Hyphomicrobiaceae bacterium | reverse complement strand
CTAACGTGATCACGCTCTAGCGGCTACTTGAGCGCGATGATCTCGCGCCGCTTGCCTTGAGGCTAGAAGGTTAGGTGTCACACGACGTCATCTTTGCCATCGGCGCTTCTTCAGGAAAAACCGTTCTGCGGCTCTGTCCGAATGGCGGATGCTCTGCGCCGCCTGAAACGGGTGATTCTGTGGCTTCGCCGGCCCGCGCAGTTTCCTCCGACAATGCCCGCCCTTATATCCAAATCGACGCCGTTGGCGCATCTGCCACAACCAGCTAAAGCGTAAATATGGAAGATTTCGCACATAATTTCGCGGATATCGATGGATATTGACTGCCAAAATGTTAGATTATTGACGGTCAAAGAGTGAGGAAGGTGAGGCTGGCGGCGTCAAATGTCTCCGGCCGAAAGCGTTTGGTAGGAAAAGAATGCGATCCGATCTTTTGCCAGCAGGCTTACATTCGCGGCGTTTTTGGCGGCGACGGTGAGCCCGTTGAACGGCTATCGCCGGAAGACAATATGCCGTCGAACTGGGCAGCTATGGAAAAATGAAAAATGTCGCTAAAAAAAAGGGAGAGAGGTATGGATAGAATTCGCAGTCAATTCGCAATGTCGGTCGCAGCGCTGGCGATTGCATTTGCCGGTATCACCGCTGTTGCGCCGGCGGGAGCCATGGAATGTCCACGCGGGGATCTTGACAAGCGCTTTTGTGACAAGGACGGCGACCTTGTCGCAGACACACCCACCGATGCGAGCAAGCTCCTTGATCCCGACACGTTGGTGTTTTCCTATACGCCGGTTGAGGACCCCTCCGTATACGAAAACGTTTTCGTCGAGTTTATGGATTATCTTTCGAAGAAGACAGGCAAGAAGGTCAAATGGTTTGGTGCGGAGTCCTATGCCGCCCAGGTCGAAGCCATGCGCTCAGGGAGACTTCACGTGGCGGGGATCTCGACGGGTCCGACTGTGTTCGGCGTCAATCTCGCCGGCTATGTGCCGATCGCGATCATGGGAAAGGCCGATGGCCGGTTCGGCTATAAGCTCCAGCTGATTACTCACAAAGATACGGATATCAAGGACGTCAAGGACCTTAAAGGGCGCAAGGTTGCCCATGTAACGCCATCATCGAATTCCGGAAATCAGGCTCCTCGGGCCCTGTTCAAATCGATGGGCGTGACACCAGATGTCGATTACAAAGTCATCTATTCAGGTAAACACGACAATTCGATTCTGGGCGTTGCCAACAAGGACTATGATGCGGCACCGGTGGCTTCCAGCGTGCTCGACCGCATGCACGACAAGGGCGTTGTCAACAAAAACAATCTCAGAATCATATGGGAATCGAAGAATTTCCCGACCACATCCTACGGTTATGTCTACAACCTGAAACCTGAGCTGCAGAAGCAGATCCGTGAAGCGTTTCTCACATTCGATTGGAGTGGAACGGCTTTGAAGAAGGAATTCGGCAAGAAGTCAGATCGTTTCATCCCAATCACTTTCAAGGAACACTGGGTCGACATTCGCACCATCCAGAAGACTAACGGCGTCAAATATACGGACGAGACTCTGCAAGGCCTCAAGGTCAAGAAAAAGAAGAAATAGAAAAAATAGAGCGGAGAAGGGCCGTGCGACTTTGGCACTAACTCTCTGCCTCAATCATGGATCACCGCCGCCTGCGGGCGGCGGTGGCTTTTGCGCTTTGGAAAATTACGACCCCGGGGACATTTTTGAACCATGCTTGAGATCACGGATCTCGTAAAAGAATATCCCAATGGCTTGCGCGCTCTGTCCGGCGTCAGTCTTACCGTCAGTGAACCCGAGGTGGTTGCGATTATCGGATCGTCGGGCGCCGGCAAATCGACACTGATCCGCTGTATTAACCGGCTGGTCGAGCCGACATCGGGCTCGGTCAAACTGGATGGCACCGACATCACGAAACTTCGCCGCGGAGCGCTCCGTCAGGCACGCCGGCGGATGGGCATGATCTTTCAGGAATATAACCTGGTCGATCGTCTGACCGTCATGGAGAATGTGCTTTCGGGCCGTCTCGGTTACGTAAGCTTCTGGTGTGCCTTCCGGCGCAACTACCCGCCTGATGACGTCAGCGCGGCGTATCAGCTGCTTGAGCGTGTCGGGCTCCTTGGACGGGAAAACGCGCGGGCGGACAATCTGTCCGGCGGCCAGCGCCAGCGCGTCGGCATCGCGCGCGCCTTGATGCAGGACCCGGATCTCCTGCTGGTCGATGAACCGACGGCCTCTCTCGACCCGAAAACATCCCGGCAGATCATGCGCTTGATATGCGAACTGGCCCATGAACGGGGCACGCCGGCGCTGGTCAAGATACATGATGTCAACCTGGCCAGGGCGAGCGCGGACCGGATCGTCGGTCTCCTGGACGGCAAATTGGTTTTCGACGGCAAGCCAAGCGCGGTTACCGAGAACGTGTTGACGGAAATATATGGCAAGCAGGACTGGACCGGCACAATCGGCAGGTCCGGCGAAGACACGCCCGCCGACAAGGATGCCCACGCCCTCGACGCGGAGGCCTATGCCGGATGAGCCATCCAACGACTTGGAGCCGGCCGAGTCTAATCGAGAACCCGGTCTATCGATACGGCCTTTGGGTTGCCGCCGGACTTTACCTTCTCTGGTCGTTCGGCACGCTGGAAGTCGACTGGCCGCGGGTGACGAAAGGCTTTCCGCGCGCCGCCGATATGATCTCCCGAATGTTCCCGCCCGATTTCAGCCGCTGGGATCTCCTGGTCCGCGGCGTCATCGAAAGCGTGGAGATGGCCGTTGCCGCGACCTTCATCGGCATGATCTTGGCAATACCGCTCGGGCTCTGCGCCGCCCGAAATCTAGCGCCGATGCCCGTCTATCTGGCGGCCCGCTCTATAGTTGTGCTTACGCGGACATTCCACGAGGTCATCATCGCCATCTTTTTCGTGAAAATCGTTGGCTTTGGACCGTTGGCGGGTCTGCTGACCCTCATCGTCGCATCGGTCAGCTTTATCTCGAAGATGATCGCCGAAGACATCGAAAATATGAGCATGGGTCAGGTCGAGGCGGTGCGCGCGACGGGCGCCAGCTTTCCTAAATTGCTGATCTATGCGATCCAGCCGCAGATCCTGCCCCGCTATCTTGGCGTATCGATCTACCGCCTCGACGCCAATCTACGTCATTCTACGGTCGTCGGCATTGTTGGCGCGGGCGGGATTGGTATGACCTTGTCGGCGACGTTTAAGCGCTACGACTATGACTTTTCGCTTGCAATTCTGCTCACAATCATCGCATTGGTTTTTCTCGGCGAGATTTTCTCCAATTGGGTTCGGGGCAAGCTTAGATGACCGTCGCCGCGCATGCCCAAAAATATCCCGACGTCTGGCGGCGCTTTAGCCCGCGGCAGACGGCCATCCGGTATATTTGGTTCGCCGCAATCGTTTTCGTTGCGGCGTGGTCGCTTCGCCACCTTGATATTACATGGAGCTATCTGCTCGATGCGCATATCCAGGCGGGCGATTTGTTCACGCGCATGTATCCGCCGGATTGGAGCTACGCGGGGGTTATCCTCCGGCCGCTCATCGAGACCATTCACATCGCGACGCTCGGAACGATAATCACCTTTGTCCTCGCGCTGCCGATCGCTTTTTTGGCAGCGGAAAATACGACGCCGAACAAAATTACATGGCTCGCCGGGCGTTTCATATTGGTTGCCTCGCGGTCGATCAACACAGTGGTCTGGGCGCTGGTTTTCGTCGCCATTTTCGGTCCGGGACCATTGGCCGGCATCTGGGCGATCGCGGCGCGGTCCATCGGCTTCATGGGAAAGCTGATCGGTGAAGCCATCGAGGAGGTGGACCGGGGCGCGGTGGAAGCGGTCGAGGCGACGGGTGCCGGGCGTTTGCAGGTCATGGTGATCGGCGTCCTGCCGCAGGTGCTGCCGGTGATTTATGGCACGACGGTCTACCGCTGGGACATCAATATTCGAGAATCGACGGTGTTGGGGTTTGTTGGGGCCGGTGGCATCGGAATTCAGCTCTACTCCTCAATCAACCAATTCCAATGGGACGAGGTGGCGGTCATTCTGTTGGCCGTGCTTGTTGTCGTCGTCATTAGTGAGTTTGTCTCGGCAACCGTGCGGCAGAAAATTACTTGAGGTCTTTGTGTTGGCCTCTGGGGTTTGTCGATCTATTACACTGTGAGTACAGATATTCTCACGCGAGCTTCATCCAAAAATCCTATTCGTTTCAACTTCTGTTAAAACTTAATCATTTTTCACGGTATCCTATGACTGTCCGTTGTCAGGGTTTTCTGGACAATTGATCGTTTAGGCTAAGTATGTATCCGGCCCATCTTGTTTGCAATCATGCCGCCCAAATGGAGTTACATGTCATCGCTTTGGTGGCCCATTTGGGATACCATCAATATCGCCACAATGGGCACCGTGCTGGCCCTGATCATGGCGGTTCCGACGGCCTATTGCGCGGCGCGCAACACGACACCGAGCGTCTTATTCGTGCGCCCCGTCGCTCTTTTCATCATCGTTGCATCGCGCTCGATCAACTCGCTGATATGGGCCCTGATGCTGGTGACGATCGTCGGCCCCGGCGTCTTCGCCGGAATATTGGCGATCGGCCTCAGATCAATCGGATTTTGCGCGAAGCTTCTCTATGAAGCCATCGAGGAAATCGACCACGACCAGGTCGAAGCGGTCACGGCAACCGGCGCCACGCCGGCACAAATAAACGCTTATGGCATCGTTCCGCAGGTCATGCCGGCATTCGCCGGCATTTCGGTTTTTCGCTGGGACATCAACATACGGGAATCAACGGTTCTTGGGCTTGTCGGCGCCGGCGGGATCGGCCTTCAGCTCAACGCCTCTATCATGAATCTCGCCTGGACCGACGTATCTCTCATTCTTCTGGTGATCATCGGGACCGTCATCCTCAGCGAGTGGGTTTCGGCTAAAGTGCGCCACGCAATCATCTGACGGAGAGCAACCTCTCCGCAAATTCGGTAAAGCCGGAGGCGCTGCGCTTGCCGGTAATCCATGCGGGCATGGGGTCGCACAAATCGCCGTAATCAGCGATA
>CAYWBS010000264.1:0-5088 GCA_964456215.1 uncultured Hyphomicrobiaceae bacterium | reverse complement strand
CATACAACTATTAAGATATGTCTTAAAATATATGTTTTTTTTCGGTAAACCGCGGCTCAGCGCCCCGCCGTCGCTGCCCTGGCAACGCCTCGTAAAGCAATGGCGCTCCCGATCAGGCGGCCATCAGGACCGGCACCGAGAACAAGGTTTCGCCGTCGGCGTTCCTGACCTGCACTTGCGAGCCGGCGCAGTCGTCGGTCTCCGAACATCCGAGGTCCGCCGCGATCAGCTCCGCCATTTGGGTCGCGTCTTCCAGCCTGCCAAAATCGCTGCCGTGGTAGTCGTAGCTATGAGAATCTTGATGCTGGACATCGAAGAATAGCCGCATGCATGTTGCTCCCAAGAGTCCGGGTCACCATCCCTACCCCATCGTCCGTTGTTTCCAACTTATACTGACCGCTCAAATTTTAATTCAATTCAGCGGCAATATGCGTTGAATTGTCTGTTGCGGACGCCGCCGCGGGGGGCTCTTCCGGCCCGCTACCGCCCCTTCCCCGCCGCGCACGCGACGCACAGATGCGCCGCCGGGTCGGCCTCCAGCCGCTTCTCCGGAATGTCGTTGCCGCATGCGACGCAGATGCCGAACTCACCCTTGTCCATGCGGTCGAGCGCGTTGCGGATGCGGGCGATCTGCGCCTCGCGCTGGCGGCCGGCGGCGAGCGCCATCTGCTGCTGCTGCATCGCGTCCATGCGCGACAGCCGCCCGACGCTCTGCTGATCGAGTTCGACCGGCGCGCGGCCGGCCGCCGTCGCCTCGCGCGCGGCGGTCAGTTCGCTGAGCATCGCTTCCAGGCGCGGGCGGAACTTGGTGGTGAGGGGGGAGTTGGTATCAGGCATGGCGGTGCGTTGCATTGAGTCACAATCGGGCTCTCTCGTCCCCAACTTCAGCTCCGGGCAAAAGCCCGGGGTTTGTTAATCCGCATGGCGGCACTGGCCCGCCTCTCGACCCGCGGGCATACTGGTCGCGATGGACGATATCGCTACTCATAATACAGGCTGCATGTCCGCTTTGGTCCAATAGCGGACAAGCGCGAGCGCGGTCGGGTTGTCCGCTAAGTGCCATTAGCGACCTTGGCTACCGCCCGCGATGAATTCTACCGAAGTTCAGACGACTTCTTTAAGCTTGTGCGAGGACGGCCGCACGTGGCGGCGCCCCCCCAAAAACAGTGGCCGTTACTGCAGTGTACCGTCAGGACTCGCCTGATCGACGACCTGCGGCAAATGCGCGGATAACAGCTCAAGCGCTTTGTCCACCGGCACCCCGAAATGCGCGGCAATCTGCTTGACCTGATCTTTATCGAGTGCGGCACGAAGCTGGTCGGGTGTCACCGACATATTGGCGCCGTTGCCGAGCCATGACTTGACCTGATCGCCGAGACCGCCTTGCTGGAGCTGGTTCACTAGGCCTTGCAAGTCGCCGAAGTTCGTCTTGGTCAAGGCCGCCGAGATCAGCGCCGGCGCGGCTTGCGCCGCCGCTTCGCCCAGGAGCTCGCCAAGCTTGCCGCCGAGACTATCGAAAAGTCCCATCGCGTCCCTCCCTTCTCGCTGACTGTCACGCGTCTCAATGCCGGGCGTGCGCTCAGGGATGCTTTTCGTTCTTGGCGGCGCGCATACCTTGGCCCGTGGCGTCCTTCTCGCACATGTAGGCGCCGGCCTTTGTATGTCCGTAATCGCCATGCCCGGCGAAGTGATAGATTTTTGAATCCAAGTTCGCCCAGACAACGGTGTCGCGCGGGCAGTGCGCTTTGGCTTGCATCTCCGCGGCGTATTGATTGGCCCCACTGGGTTTGCCGGTGGCGGGCGCACGCGCCGCGGTTTTCGCAGGCGCCATCGGCGCGGCGGCCTTTTTCTTGGCGGGGGCGGCAGCGGCCGGCATGGCTTTCGGCGCGGCGGCGGTCGAGCCGGTACGGCATTTTTCGACGTAGGCTTTTTCGGTAATGCCGGCTTTCTGGTTGGCGGCTTTATTGGCGCGCCATTCGTCTTCGCAGGCTTTCACCGTCTTTTGCTTGGCGCCGGCTGCGGCCGCTTTTTCCTTGACGGGTTTTTCCTTGGCGGCCTTTGCTTTGGGCTTCGCCTCGGTCTTCGACTTGGTAGCCCCGGTGTCGCCGCGGCACTTTTCAACATAGGCTTTTTCGGTGATGCCGGCTTTCTGGTTGGCCGCCTTGTGCGCCTGCCATTCCTTCTGGCATTCCTTCACGGTCTTCGCGCTGGCCGGCGACGACAGCGCCATCACGCCAACGATCGCTGAGCAGGCCGCCGCAACAAAATAAGCTCTCATGTTGACCTCCCACGCCTACGGTTTACCGCCGATAAAGATAAAAGAGTCCAGCCGCCGCACGTGGCCGTTAGGTATTGCGAAGACATCTAGCCGCCGGCCTCGCACTTCTTCAGGAAGCTTGATTTGGCCGCGCCGCTGAGCCGCTTGCCGTCCTTGCCGACCGCCTGGCTTTCGCAGCACTTCTTGATGCTGGACATCTTGGCGGCGCCGGCGAGCGGCTTACCGTCCTTGCCGACAGGGTTTGCGCAGCTAGCCGCGATGGCTGAACCGCCGGCGAATGCAAGGATCGTAACAGCAAGAATAATACGTTTCATCTTGGTGCTCCGTTTCTACCGCAATGCAGGCTCGAGACAATCTTTAGAAGCAGACTTGCGGGACGCGTTCAACGTGCCCGCAATTGCGCTCGTCGAAACAGCAGGCATAAGTTGCAGCGTCTGCCAACCACAGCTTATACGGAAGATTCCGGGACAAAATTTTATCCCATCACATCTTTTCGAGTGCAGCGTAGATCTTGGCACGGCTGTTGCCAACGTGCTTGATCACTTGGCGAACGTTATCGGCACTGACGCCGAACTTCCGCGCGACGTAATACACTTCCGACGGCTGGCTTGCCGAAACGCGAGCACGATCAGCTTTCATGCCTCTTTTGGTATGTTTCGCCATGATTTTGCTCCCTTATGGTAACAGTTCCGAGAGAACTCGGCGCAAGTGGGCTATTTTCGGCAGGGAGCGCTCGATACGGTAAGCCTGAGCCGATCAGGAACCGAAGTCTGTTCAAAATTGACCACTTTCAAACTAGGCCAATCCAAACTGAAAATTGAAGTTGTAATGTCCGCTTTAGGTCATAAGCGGACATTTTGCGATGCGGGAGCGATGTCCGCGTTGGGTCATTTGCAACCGAGCCGTCCCGCGGGGGCGGCGACCAATGTCCGCTCTTAGTCCGTTAGCGACCAAAATGGCGCAGCGCGCCGAATGACGCGAAGTGCCAGAAGCGACCGAAGCACAACATCAAACGGCGTCGGCGGGGCTGACGAGCGTCGGCGGCACCATTTAGGATCGCAGGGCTGGCGCAATCCCAGCGGCACCATTCGTACTCCAGCCGCCATCCACGGGGATTACGGCACCGGTGATGTAGGCGGCCCATGGTGAAGCGAGAAACATGACGAGATTTGCCACGTCCCTCTTCGTCCCCAATCGGCCAAGCGGAACGCCTTTCACAACCGACAGCATTGCTTCTTGTGTTGGCGCGAGCCGAGCCATGCCCTCGGTATCTTCAATCGGCCCGGGCATCACTGAGTTCACCCTAATGCCATCCGCACCCCATTCAATCGCAAGAACACGGGTGAGCATATCGACGCCGGCCTTGGCCGCGCAGACATGAGCTTGCAGTGGCATCGGAAGTAGAGCCTGCGGCGCAGAAATATTTACAATCACTGCCCCCGGCTTACGCAGAAGTGCATGCGCGGTGCGCAACACATTGAACGTGCCCAGCAGATCGATATCGACAACTGCCTTAAAGCCATTCGTCGACATGCCAAGTGCCGGGCTTGGAAAATTTCCAGCTGCTCCCGAGACAAGAATGTCGATGTCGCCCATTGCATCATGCGTCGCCTTTAGCGCCGCTGATATGGCGTCAACATCGCGTACGTCGGCGCAATAGCCAACGACTTCGCCACCAAACGACCGAAGCCGCATCTGGGCTTCATCTACCCGCTCTTTTGATCGGCTGATAACCGACAGTTTCGCACCAGCTTCTGCAAATACCTCAGCTATGCCAAAATTAATGCCGCTCGTCCCGCCGGCAACGACGACTGTGCGATTTTTGAAGTCAAATGCCGGCATCTGTTGCTCCCGGAATTGCTATTAAGGCGCAGCATTGTACCGGCTCAAACGATTAATTTGATAGGGGCTGAAATCGACATCAAAAACGTTACCGTTGTGCACAGCCATTGTCGCTTATGGGTCAAAAGCGGACAAACCATCTCAGGCCAAAATCCACCGTTGTCCGCTGTTACTCCCACAGCGGACTTTGGGCGGCGCACCCACATCGGCATCTGGCTGCCCGTTTATGAGTCCACGCCTAGTTTCCCCGCCTGCTTTTCCGCATAGGCATCGACCAGCGCGCGGATCATGCGCTGATAGGGCACGCGCCGCGCCTTGGCCGCCCGCTTGAAGAAATCGACGCTGCGGCGCGACAGCGACAGCGTGACCTTCACATTTTCCTCGCGCGGCACCAGCGCGTCCGGCGCGGGCAGGAAGTCCTTCACCACGCGCAGCCGGCCGATCTCGCCGGCGGTGTATTTAACCGTTCTTCTGCTCATAGATCGTCTTTCCTTTCCGCCAGAATCCGGCGCCGAAGATACGGATGCGTCCTTCGCGCCAGGTGAAACGCACCGTCATGATGCCACCGCCGACCCGGCCGAAGCAGAAGTAGCGTCGCTCGCGGGTGCTGCTGTGGCTCAAATCTTCCGCGATCACACGCCGCGGATCGAAGAACGCATGCTGCGCCAACGAGAACGAAACGCCGTGCTTGGCCAGGTTCGCGACGTCCTTGACCGGGTCCCATTCAAAGCTCGGCTCGCCCGCCATTATATAGTTATTCTACCATACTTTAATATGGCATTGAACAACTTTTTCTTTTGAAAAATAGGAATATAATCCATATTTCCGCCACACTCCGCTGCCACAACACCCTCGCCTTGCTCGGGCCGAGGGCGTCTTCGCGGGACGCTGCCAAGACGGAGCAAGGTGCGGCGCCCGCGGGCGGGGCTCGTAACCCCACTCCCGGGAGGCCCTGGCCAGCCGTCCGC
>CAYWBS010000263.1:0-5097 GCA_964456215.1 uncultured Hyphomicrobiaceae bacterium | reverse complement strand
AGCGTCAAACTGTCGGACGACAAAGCGTTTACCGCCGCCGTCTCACGCAGAGGCACCCACGAATATAATGAGAATTGCGTTCCCGGAAATCTTGTCTTCGGCATTCACGTTTCTCAGGGTGGGCGTTTTTCGACGGTCGGAGGAGGCCTGCCGGTTTCCAGCGGCGAACAAGTCGTCGGCGCGATCGGCTGCTCGGGTGGGCGGCCGGAAGAGGATATGCAGTGTGCGAATGCCGGGATCGACCACTGGATCGCACAGGTCAATTCGCCGGATTGAGCGCCACAGGAGGTAGGCCCGCCGCCGGCCTTTCGCTCTCGGCCATTGACCGATGGCCTCCGAATCAGCGATCAGGTGTCCGATAGGCATTTGATTCCATTGGGTTTTGGAACCTCGGATCAAATGCCCGGAGGCCGAAGATCATGCAGGATTTGCAACGGACCGGTCCGGTTTTTCCACCTGTTATCAAGCGCTTCGGACGCTGGCTGGCGCTTCTGCCTAATGGCGGCGGCAAAACGATCGAACGCCCGGAAGGGGAAACGGCCAAGACCGATCGGCCTCTGGTATATTTTCTGAAAACCCTTCCCGCCGCGGCCGGCAACGGGCTTTCCTCATTTCCGGATCGTCTGGGGCCCGCCGCCGCCGATACTTTGGCGCGATACCGGGCCGGGACGTCCAAGACGTCGAAGGCCCTCATTGCTCAGTCGAAGGCCCTCGTCGCCCAATTGTCGCGAACCGATATCAGATCGGCCTTGCGCGCGCTCATAAATCTCTGGCGGCGGTTTCTTCTCTTCTGTCACTTTCAGATTTCCGACCGATCCCTGAACCGGCTCCTGTTCGTCCCGTCGCCCGAGCAATCGGATCCTGCTTCGGTCTTGTCCGGCAGGCTGAGCGAGCGCACCCCGACGGACCGCCCGGTGCCAACGCGCCTGTTTGACTGGGCGCTCGATATCGTTCGCGCGGAGGCGGGGTCCTGCGCTTTCGTTGCTTTTAACGCCGGCCGCGGGCGGCCGCTCCTTTTCGCTTCGCGCTACCCGTTCGAATCCATACTCGGCGCTGAACCGAGCCCCGGTCTCCATGACGACGCCTTGATGAATATCTCGCAGTTTCCGCGCTCGCTCATGAAATGCCGGTCGGTCGATTGTTTGAACATTGATCCGGCGGAGCTACCGGTCCCGAAGGAGCGCGCGGTCTATTATTTCTTCGCGCCTCTGGAGCGTGAGCGGATGGAACGGCTGATCGACCGTCTCGTGGCCTCCTACCGGAGCCGGCCGAGAAGGTTCACCATCATCGCCATCGATCCACGCCACGAAGACATTATTCAAAATGCCGAAGTGTTCGAGCCGGTGACGTATCCGGCGGCGGCACGGCTCAAGATCGCGCTTTTAAGCCCCTTCCGTATTGCGGCCTACCGGACGCTCGTTTGATCCGCCACGCCTGCCCTTTGGCGGCCCATGAGGCAAGTCCGCCTCTATTTGACGCCGAGCTTCTTGTGCAGATCTGTCGATGTCGTGGTGTATTGCAGAATAAACCTTTTGCCCGGATAGATATATTGCTGGACGCGATGCGCCATCAGCGCCGCTTCGTGGAAGCCTGACAGGATGAGCTTGAGCTTTCCGGGATACGTGTTGATGTCGCCGACGGCGTAGATGGCTTTTTCGCTGGTTTGAAATTTCTCAATATCGACCGGAATCAGATTCTCATGAAGATTGAGGCCCCAATCGGCAATGGGACCGAGCTTCATCGTCAGGCCGAAAAAGGGGAGCATGGTATCGCATTCGATTGCGAATTCCCCCTCGGGGCCGCGCGCCAGAACCCGCCGCAGCCGGCCGTCCTCACCTTCGAGATTCGCGACCTGCCCAAGCCTGAAGGTGATTTTGCCTGCATCGGCCAGCCGGTGCATCTGGTTGACAGGTCCCGGGGCGGCCCGAAACTTGTCGCGCCGGTGCAGGAGCGTCAATTCGTTGGCGACGGGCTGAAGATTGAGCACCCAGTCGATGGCGGAATCTCCGCCGCCGACAATCAGGATATTTCGTCCGGCAAAATCGTCGATCCGCCGCACCGAATAGAAGACGGAAGTTCCTTCGTAAAGCTCGATATTTTCGAGCGGCGGGCGCTTCGGCGTAAAGGAGCCGCCGCCGGCGGCGATGACCAGCACCTTGGCGATGAATTGCGTGCCGATGTCGGTTGTCAGCCGCAGGCGCCCGTCTTCAAGGCGTTCCAGCTGATCGACCCGCTGGCCGAAATGGAATGTCGGAGAAAATGGTCGGCACTGCTCCAGGAGACGGTCTGTCAACTCCTGGCCTGATACGACCGGGAGGCCGGGAATGTCATAGATGGGCTTTTCCGGATAAAGCTCGGCGCACTGGCCGCCGGGCTTGTCCAGGATGTCGACCACATGCGCCTGGACGTCGACAAGACCGAGTTCAAAAACGGCGAACAAGCCAACAGGCCCGGCGCCGACAATCACTGCATCGGTTTCAATCGGCTGCCCGGTATTTGCGCCGTCGGGCTTGTCGTTGCTTTCGATCGTATCCATTCCCGGTACCGTATCAGTCTGGAGCAAAGAAAGGGCGCTAGAACTGCTTCTCCGGGATATGTACCACCAATCCTTCCAGCTGATCGGTAATGTTGATCTGGCAACTCAGCCGGCTCGTTTCCCTGACATCGAAGGCGAAATCGAGCATATCGTCTTCCATCTCATCCGGCGGGCCGGTCACCTCGGCCCATTTTTCATCTACATAGACATGACAGGTCGCACAGGAGCAGGCCCCTCCGCATTCCGCCTCAATGCCCGGGATCATATTTTTGACGGCGGTCTCCATAACCGTCATGCCGACTTCCGCGTCGACGGTCTGGGCTGTGCCGTTTGGCTGGATAAATGTGATTTTGAGCATACCTCAGCGGCGCATACCGAATTGATTCTAATAGATTATCACAGCACCGCCGGGGCGGTGGCGATTGTTCAATATCAGCAACGGGCGAGGAAGCCAATGATGAACACGGTTTCCTGGAGAGACAAAGATCTCCTGGCTCCGGGTATCGATCACGTATGCCGTCAATAGGGAATATCGTAATCCGCGCCATGGAACGCAATCCCGCCGCTTCCGAAAGCGAATGCCGGCCGATCTGCCGGCGCGGCGCGAGGCGGTTCTATGCGTCGCCGAGCAGGCCGTGAATGAAGGCCCGGGCTTCACTGATATGCGATTTCAATCCCGATAGCGCGACGTCTCTTTTGGTCTTTGGCGGAACCGTCGTCATTTCCTGCAGAGCCGCGGCGCATTTTGCCACCTGCCATGCACCGACGCCCCGCGCCGAACCCAGTATCGTATGGGCGGCGGTTTTCCATGCCTCCACCGTCTCCGCCGATCTCAGCCGTTTGAGACAGAGGTCTGCCTGCCGGCTAAATATTTCCAGAATTTCTCGTTCGGCCGAGCGGTCCCCAAGAGTGTATTTTGCCAAATGAACCAGGTCCACCGGCCGGCGGGACGCGGGATCGCTATCCTCCTCCCCAGCCGACGATTCGAATCCGCTATCGTTGCTAAGCCGCATATCGCTCTCCCAATACCCGTATGCCGACGCCGTCAACGGCTACATTTGACGATTCTCCGGCCTACCGCCACGGGGCATCGACCGAATCTATGGTTTAAATAGGGACCAGCGTACGATGCTGCAAATAACATCCGGTTAAAGAATGCTGAAATAGATGCGAAAACTGTCCCTTGAGCCGGGCGACGACGGCATCAATCGGGCGGGAATCAACATTCGGCGATACTGTCGCGACGGTTTTGCAGAAGCGAGGTTGGGGAAAACTGTTAGCCCTCTGTGGCTAATCCGCCGCACGCCAGAAAATTCTTTTTTTGGCCTCAAAAGGCAGCTAAAACATATGACTAAACGTCGGGGGGAAAGTTAATATACATAAGCAGTGAATTGAACCTTCGATGGAGGGCGTATCGATCGGCGGAAACCGGCGCTGACCGACGCTCCCGATAACGATTGGCTTGAGTACGTTGTGCCGGATCAGGGCTGGGTTCGCGCGCAAGTGTAATGCATGAGCAGTCTTCGGCTTCACCATGCGACGGACACACGAATGGCTCAAAAACCATCAACCTCACACGACAACGCAGAGAGCAGTCAGGACAAGGAGAGCAAGAGGGTTGTCAGGTCTGGCCGCGGACGGCTGAGCTTGCATGACAAGCTTGCCGAAACGGCGCAAACCGAGAAGGGGGCGCCGGCGAACAAGCCCGCCGAGGAACCTTTAGCGCTCTCGCCCCAGGCGATCAAGCCGTCGGGTCCGAAGGATTCTGGAGGCTCTTCGGCCAAGAAGTCCGAGGCACCCAGGAAAGCCGAAAGCGCGCTTAAACCCAAGCCGGCGGCGGAGAAACGGTCGCCGTCCAAGCCCAAGAAGGCGCAGGGCGATGACCCGGCGCCGGAACTCGTGCAGTCGGCGCCACGCTTGCGTCCCGCCGGCCCGGCCCGGACAAAGATAGCGGCCAATGACGACGTGCCGTCGATTGGCGGCTTGTTCTACGCGCTGAACCAGAAGCCCAGCAACAAGGCATATCTTGTCGCCGGCATCGCCACGGGAGTTTGGTGCGTCTTGGGCATGTTGATGAGTTGGTCGGTGCTCGGCAATCAGCTCTCGAAAACCGAATCATGGCTCGATATATTCAGCAATCCCTCGATCATCATCGTTGCCGCCACGATCGTTATCCCGATCGCTCTGTTTTGGTTCATCGCCATGCTGATCTGGCGGGCGCAAGAGCTCAAACTGATGTCTTCGGCGATGGCCGAGGTTGCTGTCCGTACCGTCTCGCCCGACCGTCAGGCCGAGCAGCAAGTGGCTTCTCTCGGGCAGACCGTTCGCCGGCAGGTCGCGGCGATGAACGACGCCATCAGCCGCGCTCTCGGCCGGGCGGGCGAACTCGAGGGAATCGTCATCAATGAAGTGATGGTTCTCGAACGGTCTTACGCCGAAAACGAACACCGGATTCGGAACCTGATCGATGAGCTTGCCAGCGAGCGCGCGGCGCTAGCCAATAACAGCGAGCGCGTGAGCGATGCTCTCAGGGGGGTCGGCCGCCAGGTCGCCCAGGAGAT
>CAYWBS010000262.1:0-5097 GCA_964456215.1 uncultured Hyphomicrobiaceae bacterium | reverse complement strand
TGCCCGCCAACTCAGGGTGACGGTCAAAACGGCGAAACGGCGCAGGCTGTCATCGACGCGCTGGCTCGATCGCCAGCTCAATGATCCATATGTGGTGGCGGCCAGGCGCGAGGGATATCGTTCGCGGGCCGCCTATAAGCTGATGGAAATCGACGATAAATATGGTCTGATCAGGCCCGGCTGCCTTATCGTCGATCTTGGGGCCGCTCCCGGCGGCTGGTCTCAGATCGCGGCGCAAAGAGCCGCGGCGCAGAGCGGCGATCATGGAATCAGGGGCAAAGTTGTCGCTGTTGACCTCGCTGATATTGAGCCGATCCCCGGGGTTGATTTTATTAACTGTGACTTTCTGGCCGCCGGGGCGCCGGAAAGAATTCAGATGGCGCTCGGTGGCCGATGCGCGGACCTTGTGCTATCGGACATGGCGGCGCCGGCCACGGGTCATCGGCAAACGGATCATCTGCGCATTATGGGCCTCTGTGAAGCGGCCTATGAATTCGCGCAAGAGATTTTGGCGCCGGACGGCGTTTTTCTCGCCAAAGTGCTGCAAGGCGGCACGGAAAATACGCTTCTTGCCGCCATGAAGCGTCACTTCAGGACCGTCCGGCATGTCAAGCCGAAGGCCAGCCGCAGCGATTCGTCCGAGCTCTATGTGCTGGCCACCGGATTTCGCCGTGAGTCCCCAGCGGGATAGGCGAATGGGACAACTGATCCCACTTTCCATTACCGGGCGCAAATGGTACTTATTCGTGCCAACCATGAGCGCGGACGTTCGCCCCTGGTAAGCGCGTCACGACTTCCGTAATTATCGCGCTCTGATTATGTGTACGTTCCATAACATCGGTTCGGGCTGAAGGAGGTTGGCGCAATGACCCAAAACCTGAGAAACGTCGACCCAGCCATCGCGCTGACATTCGACGACGTTCTGTTGAAACCTGGCGGCTCCGAAGTGCTGCCGACGGAAGCCGAGACGCGCTCGCGGGTGACCAGGGAAATCAGCGTCAATATTCCGATTCTCTCATCGGCGATGGATACGGTCACCGAGGCGAAGCTGGCAATTGCCATGGCGCAGGCCGGCGGTATCGGCGTTATTCACAGGAATCTGGAACGGGAGGAGCAGTCTGATCAGGTCAACCAGGTCAAGAAGTTTGAATCCGGCATGGTCGTCAATCCCGTTACCATCCCGCCGACAGCGACGCTGGCGCATGCACTCAATTTGATGAACCGCCATCGGATTTCGGGGATTCCGGTTGTCGAGCGTCCCCGCAATGGCGGCCGGGAAGGGAAGCTTGTCGGTATACTCACCAACCGCGATGTGCGCTTCGCAACAAATATGGCGCAGCCCGTCTCCGAATTGATGACGAAAGAGGGCCTTATTACAGTCAGGGAGACGGTGGACATGGATGAAGCCAAACGGCTGCTCCACCAGAATCGGATCGAAAAGCTGCTCGTCGTGGACGATAATTATCACTGTATCGGTCTCATCACCGTCAAGGATATCGAGAAGGCCCGTCTGCATCCCGATGCCTGTAAGGACGATCAGGGCCGGCTCCGTGTTGCCGCCGCGACGACCGTCGGGTCCAAAGGCTTCGCCCGCACCGAGAAGCTGATTGCCGCGGGCGCGGATCTGATCGTCGTCGATACGGCGCACGGCCATTCAAAAAGCGTATTGGAGGCCGTCGAACGCATAAAGCGTATTTCCAATCGGGTCCAGGTGGTCGCCGGAAACGTGGCCACCGCCGAAGGCGCGAAGGCGCTGATCGACGCCGGCGCCGATGCCGTAAAGGTCGGCATAGGTCCGGGATCCATTTGCACGACCCGGGTCGTTGCCGGCGTGGGAGTTCCGCAATTGACGGCGATCATGGACGTGACGCAAGTGGCGCGCGAGTTTGACGTTCCGGTTATCGCCGATGGCGGCATTAAATATTCCGGCGATCTTGCAAAGGCGATAGCCGCTGGCGCGGATTGCGTCATGGTCGGCTCATTGCTCGCCGGCACCGACGAGAGCCCGGGGGAGGTCTATCTCTACCAGGGCCGCTCCTATAAATCGTATCGCGGCATGGGTTCCCTGGGTGCCATGGCGCGCGGCTCCGCGGACCGTTATTTCCAGCAGGACGTAAATGACTCGTTGAAGCTCGTGCCGGAAGGAATCGAGGGCCAAGTTCCCTATAAAGGGCCCGCTCAAAGCGTCCTGCATCAACTTGTCGGCGGTCTGAAGGCGGCCATGGGCTATGTCGGAGCGGCTTCGATAAGCGAGCTTCAGCAGAAGGCCCAGTTCATTAGAATATCAACGGCGAGCCTGCGCGAGAGCCATGTTCACGACATTACGATTACCCGAGAGACGCCCAATTACCCAAGTCAGAGTTAGTCTGATCTACCATTCTTCGGCCGGCCGATATTCGCGGGCGCGGCACGATTAATGGAACATGCCGGAAACACGATGACCAATACCGCAATCGTTTATCCCATACTGGCGCAGGTGGCATTGACGATGGTTCTCATGACCTGGATGGCCATGGCGCGCGTCCGGGCGGCAAACCGCGGGGAGGTCCGGCTGGCGGATATCGCGCTCGATTCGTCGGCCTGGCCCAGCGACATCGTCAAGATCGGGAATTGCGTCCTGAATCAATTCCAAACGCCGGTGCTCTTTTATGTTCTATGCGTGCTCTTGATGATCACCGCCAAGCTTGACATTTTACAGGTCATTCTTGCATGGGTCTTTGTCACCGGTCGCGTCGTTCACGCCTATATCCACACCGGGACAAACAATGTCCTCCACCGCTTCTATGCCTTTCTCGTGGCATTCGTGGCCCTCGCCCTCATGTGGATCTATTTTGCCATCGGCATAACCATAAGAAGTCTTTAGCCGATGCGTCCGGGTGGGCGCCTAAGCGCGGCGATTGAGATTCTCGAGGAGATCTGCGCGCGCCATCGTCCGGCGGGTGAAGCGCTCGCCGATTGGGGGCGTGCGCACCGCTTCGCCGGTTCCGGCGACCGGGCGGCGATCGGGAACCTCGTCTATGACGGTCTTCGCCACCGCGCCTCGCTTGGCTGGCGGATGGGCAGCGATGATCCCAGGTCTTTGGCGCTGGGCGTCGCGGTCATCCATTGGGGTGAGACGGAAATGAGCCTTGCCGCCCTTCTCGCCGACGATCCGCACGCGCCGGGTCCGCTCACGGCCACCGAGGTCAAGGCGCTGTTCACGGCGCCGGATTCGGAGTGCCCCGGATGGGCGCTCGCCGATATTCCCGAATGGCTGGAGGCTTCATTCGAGGATAATTTTGCCGAAGACTATATCGCCGAGGGGCAGGCGCTGGCGGCGCGGCCGCCCGTGGACTTGCGTGTCAACACGCTTAAGCGCGAACGGCAAAAAGTGCTCAAGGATTTGGCGCGGTTCGATCCTTCGCCGGCGCCCCTGTCGCCCCTCGGCATTCGTGTCGCGGCGAGCGAAGGTTCGGGGCGGACGCCCAATCTAACAGCGGAAGCGGGCTATCAGAAGGGCTGGTTCGAAATTCAGGACGAGGGCAGTCAGATCGCCGGGCTCCTGGTCTTCGCGCATCCGGGTGAGCAAATTCTTGACTATTGCGCCGGCGGTGGCGGCAAGACCCTGGTCATGGCGGTAGCCATGGAGAACAAGGGCCAGATCTTCGCATATGATGCCCACCGGATGAGGCTTGCCCCGATACATGACCGCTTGAAGCGGGCCGGAACGCGCAATGTGCAGGTTCGCGCTGCCGGGTCGCCGGACGCACTCAAGGATTTGGAAGCGCGGATGGACCGCGTCGTCATTGACGTGCCGTGCACGGGAAGTGGCGTTTGGCGGCGGCGGCCGGACGCCAAATGGCGCCTAACGCCCGAGGCCATGGAAAGACGGCTTGACGAACAGCGCCGCATCCTTGCCGACGCCTGTTCTTACGTTAAGCCCGGTGGTTATCTCTGCTACATCACCTGCTCGGTGCTCGCGGAAGAAAACGAGCACCAAATCTATGCGTTCCTGGAAGATAACAAATCATTCGAACTGCTCTCAGCCGGTGAAGTTTGGGAGGATCTCTTCGCCCATTCGGACCTGAAGCCTTTGTCGTCGGACGGCTGCACGGTGACCCTGACGCCGGCGACGACCGGCACGGACGGATTTTTCTTCGCCGTGATGGGGCGCTCAAACTAGGATCGCCTTCTGGAAAGATCGCGAATCCGGCAATCGCCTATTCCGCAGCCTGCACGCTCTGTTTCTGCTCAATGTATTTGACCAGGCAATCGTCCGGCAGCGCTTCGATAGGCGTGAAATCGCGATGGGCGATCCATTCCTTGCGCTCGAATTTGCGGATGTGATTGTTCACCTCGCACAAGCTCAAATAAACGATTGTCCGGTCCCAGGGCGAAATGTTTGGCGGGCTTGCGTGCACGATATTGCAATGGAACATCAGAAGCGAGCCGGCGGGGCCCGTCGGCGCTAAGATGCCGCCTTCATCCGCCAGCCTTTTAACGGTCGCCTTGTCGAGTGTCCAGAGCGGGTAGCTGGTCGTCTCAAGATCATGGCCCGCTTCCAGGACGCCGCTTTTGTGACTGCCGGGAATAATCATCAACGGGCCGTTGACCGCGGTAACCTCGTCGAGAAACACGGAAATATTCATCGCCTTGGGTTCCGGCATATCGTCGTCGCGCTTCCACGTGCCGTAGTCCTGGTGCCACTGCCAAACATCGCCCTCGAAAGCGGCCTTGGCGTTGATCTTGTATTGATGCATGTAGAGCCGGCCGCCGAGAAGCTGCTCCACAGGCTCGATCAGGCGTGGATGGGCCCCCAACAGGCGAAAAGCTTCGTGATATGTATGTGCGGCAAAGGCCGTTCGCGGTGCGCCGGTCTTTTCACGCCAGATCTCTTCGCGATCCAGGGCAAATACCTCGTCGGCCGCGGCACGTAGTGCCGCCGCCTCCTCCTTGGAGAAACATTCGGGAATAAAGACATAGCCGGTTTGCCCAAACGCTTCGAGCTGCTGATCGGTGAGTTTCATATCCGTCCTCCCTTTTGGGGTAAATATGCAGCCATAACCTCCGGCTGGCAATTGAGTACTGTTGCAGACCGGTCCCGCTTACTCTAAGGCA
>CAYWBS010000261.1:0-5101 GCA_964456215.1 uncultured Hyphomicrobiaceae bacterium | reverse complement strand
GACGGCGAAGGAGAGGACCTGCTCCCGTTGATTCTTACCAACGGCACCCATACGCCGGACCTGCTCGTCATTTCCGACAGGCAAAAAACGAACTCTCTGGCGGCCAAGTTTGAAGGAGCCCTGCTTAGGTGTCAGGCGCCTAACGAGGCCCTGAAAGCGCAAATTCAGATGCTGCTTGGTTCAAATGGCCCGGAATGCGAGTTGGACCTTTCCAATCGCGAGCTTCAATCGGTTGCGTAAAGGGAACAAGCAATGGCACATGAACTCAAACGCATAACTTATGTCGAAGACGAGCCAGACATTCGTGCGGTTGCAGAACTCGCACTTACAACAATCGGCGGCTTCACGATTGACGTATGCGCCTCCGGTTTGGAAGCAGTCGAGAAGACCCCGCATTTCTTGCCTGACCTCATTTTGCTCGATGTCATGATGCCAGGGCTGGATGGCAGGGAAACCTTCCGGCGACTGAAAGCTTTCCCGGAACTGACAGATACCCCAATCATATTCATGACAGCAAAAATACAAACGGATGAGATCAATGGCTATAAGGAGTTGGGAGCGATCGACGTAATCCCCAAGCCTTTCGATCCAATGACACTGTCCCAAGAAATTACGGACATTTGGAACCGCTTCAATTTCGAAAAGGGTGTTCAGCCATGAGGGAAAAGATTAGAGCGCTGATCGAAAGGCACTGCGCGACGCTTAGTGCGGAAGCAGAGGCCGTGAACAATTGTCTCAAACGACTTGACGATCCAAGTCAAGTGGCAAGTGCCGTGATCGCCGAAGCGGTCGAACTTGCACACAAGATCAAGGGCAGCAGCGGTTCCATAGGCTTTCACGAAATAAGCGCCGCCGCGGCGTTGTTGGAACACTATCTTCAGTCCTTGGCTGACGAAGGCGGAATAGTCGGTAAAACGCAGCATGACGAGTTATGTGCCCACTATAATCACTTGGCGCAACTGACTAAATTAGTGCGTCCGGAAGCCTCGACGCTTTACGACGCAGAGTTCCCGCAATCCGCAAACCGCCGTCAATCCTCTTGAAGACAGAACTGAACGCTTCCATGTCGTTTGCGAACCGCAAACTGTAGGCCGATAGCTCCGGTCCGAGACGTGCCGGCTGATCGGGCCGGGCGCTGCATCCGGATTTGGCGACGAATGTGCCTTTACGACCGAGAACGCGGCTCTTCAAATTCAACCGCAATACCATTTTCGGTATAGCGGACCACCCACGCCGGCGTTTTCCCAACGACCACTTTTTCGCCTATCGTCGGCCGCGACTCGACAACAATTGAAGCGCCTCCGCGTGAGATGCTGCTAATTTGACATGGAACAACACTGGAGGTATCCGGCATCGTGAGCGTGGTGCCGCCCAACAGACCGTCGAGGCGCGGAGTCCGTCGCTTCTCCTTCTTTTGCACCTCAAACTGTTCGGCGTCCTCGCCGTTTGAGAGCGTCTTATTCTGAATAGTGGGTCCGTTTGTCGACATCGGAATTCGGTAAACGTTATCGTGGATCAGCTCATCGGGAATTACGGCGTCAGTATCGAACTCGACAATAACGCAATCGCTCGACGGCAGGAATCCGACCTGTTCATCACATGTCTGGAAGTTTTCCAACTCATCACATATCTGCACCGGATTTAGTGGTTTGCAAAAAACCTTGTCCAAATTTTCGCAGTTGCGTGGATCGGTCAATAAGCCCTTGATATCAGCAGTGATCCCAATGAATTTCGGTGACTTGGCGTGGGGTCTCTTTGTCTTATATTCGACGACAACTTGAAGATTGTCCATCTTAGGAATGTGATAGTCGATGATCACGAAATCGAAGGACTTGCTAAGCAACAGCTCAAGTGCGGTCTGACCGTCCGCGGCAGTGCAAACCGTATGACCCCGGTTTATCAAGAAAATTTGCAACAGGTCCTGAGTGACTTCGCTGTCCTCGACCAATAGTATCGCAAACTGGCTTGAACTCGCCAAGTTTGCATTTGCGACCACTTCGGTCTGCTCTGCATTCGCGATCAGTTCGTTTTGCATTGTCGACATCGTTAGAGACTCCCGTAATTCGTTTTCGTAACCCTCAAATAGTAGGTCTGACGTGCAATTAAGAAGTCGATCTGCCGGCACGCTCCCTGCTAACGGAGAAATCTCCAACTTAGATTTCATCCTGTGCGCGTAACATTCCTTCGCATCAGAGCGTTTGAGTCTTTGTCATAACGCCCGCAAAGTCCCTCAGAAAATCTGCCCAAAGGTCACGCGCAACGGCGAATCCCGCCATTTAGATCAACGTACTTGATTTTGCCGGACCTCGTAGTGCAGGAGTTTTGCGGTCGCCAAGCCGTCCATCGAACGTTGCGGGGCGACGACTTGGAATGGCGATGACTTGCTTGTCGCGACCTCGGATTTCTGCAGTTGGTCCTGCGCGATTGATGTCTTCGAGTTGGGCCGGATTTCCTTTTGTGCATTGTCGACATGATCATACCTTGGCTGTTGTCGTTTCAAGGAATGACAGAAGCGCCGGCACGCGCGAAGCTTGTGCCGGAGTCTCCAAATTCATTTTCCAAAGTGTCACGCTACAAGCGAAATCATAATTTCGAGTTGAATCGACCGATACAATTTTAACGAGATTCCAACGTCAGGTGGCTGACTGTGCCGAGAACACAGACCGCATTCCTTTGGCCCTTATCACGAACTGAGATCTCGTTAGAGTATGCCCTTCTCTGAAAACCAGGGCCTGCTTTTCGGGATCTTCCTCAATTCAGCCAAAGTCAGACCGTCTGCTCGCAGGAAGTCTTAGATGAATGGCTAAACGTTCCGGACCGTGGTTGGGAACCGTTTGGTCAGCAACGGTTATGTGCTGGAGTTTCCAGCGCCAGCATACCTATTTGTTTGTCCATAGTTGTCCCCGAGATTGAAACAGGCCTGGCCTTGACGCCGCGACAGGATAAATCTGTGACAACCTGCCCCGGTCGTTCGTAGACATTTTGGAGTGGAATCAGGGCGAAAGATTAGATTGGGTTCAGAAACGTTTCATATTCCTCTTCATAGTTAAAAAAATGGGAACGCGGAAATCCCAACGTGACTCAAGCATTTAGCCACGAACGCGCATGAGCGGCGGCATCAGCGCGTACCGATCGGAACAAATTTAGCGACTTTGTTTCGGGTGCCTTAATCCGTCCCATACTATTCCTGAGTGCAAGGTTACAATCTCGAAATAGTAAGCAGGTAAGGACATGGCCCAGAACGGTACGAACTCGAATAGCTCTCCGGCTCCGGTTACACAGAGTCTTACCTCAAGCGCGAACTCAGGTTCGGCCTCTGTGCTCGATGCCGAGCATTTTATTGCCGAGGACACTGACGCCCTAATGGATTCTGTTATGGGATCTGGAAACGCGACCTACGCGTTCCTCCAAGGCCAACAGGCCGGTGGTCTCACGCAAAATGAGGGCGAACTTGCCGGCGATGATGGTGTCAGTCTCGGGGCTGATCCCGGTTCGACCGCCGGGAGCAGCGGATTTAGGCCGGATGATCGGGAAATAGTCAACGATGTTGTCGATAGTACGGCGAATCCGGATACGCAAATACCGGAAGCCTCGGGACTCTCCGGCCAGGACAAGTTGGGGCAGGAGGCAGGCGAATTGTCGGATACGGCCGACGGAACGGCGGCGGGAGGAGCCGCTCTCGGGACTCTTGGAGGCGTTGCACACTCTGGCGGCGGCCAAGGAATATTCGCGGCAAGTGCCGCTGATAGCAATATTTCCGGCGACGCGGCGGATTCAGGCGCTGCACCCGGATCAGGCGCCGCGTCTGAAATCATCAATAATATAATTAATAACATCACTGAAGTCGTCGATGACGCGACTGACGTCGTCGATGATGTTGTAGACACCGTGGATACCCTGGTCGACGACGTCCTTGACGCCGCCCATGACGTGACTCAGATAATCAACGATGCAACGGACACAGTCGGCGCCGTCGTCGAGGACATCCTTGGCATCACCGGCGGCGTGAACCAGGCCATCGACGATGCAACCGACGCAGTTGGTACCGTGGCCGAAGACATCCTCAACGCCACTGGCGAGGTGACCGAAGCGATCGACGCTGTCGGCAACACTGTTGGTACGGTGGCGGGCGACGTTTTGGGCGCCACAGATATCATCACTGGCACACTCGACAATGTCGGAAACACTGTTGGTTCGGTCGCCGGAAATCTCCTAGATGCCGCCAATGGCGTGACCGATGTCGCCGACGCTGTCGGCAACACTGTTGGTACGGTGGCGGGCGACGTATTGGACGCCACAGATATCATCACTGGCGCACTCGACAATGTAGGAAACACTGTTGGCTCGGTCGCCGGCGATCTCCTGGATGCCGCCGATGGCGTGACCGATGTCGTCGACGATGCCGGCGGTAGTGTTGGCTCGGTCGCCGGCGATCTCCTGGATGCTACCGATGGCGTGACCGATATCATCGACGATGCCGGCGGTAGTGTTGGCTCGGTCGCCGGCGATCTCCTGGATGCCACCGATGACATGACCGATGTCATCGACGATGCCGGCGATAGTGTTGACACGGTCATTGACGGAGTCGGAGATATCGCGGACGCTGTTGGCGATGCGGTCGGCTCACTGCTCGGTGGCTCAAGCGATCCGTCAACGTTGGACGGCGCGGATGGCGACACGGATATTGTCGCTGACGCGGCTGTTGATGTTGCGGACGCCGGGCCGGCGGGAGCGGGTCTCGAGGTCACGATTGACCCCGTTGAGGAGATCATTGGTGATGTCGATGTCGACGTAGGGAGTGAAACAAATGCGTTGAACGGAGGCGTTCTCGATGCCGCGGACAATGCCAATACGGCATTGACGACAGATGCGGATGCTGAGTCCGTCGACGCCGATCTCGCTGACGCGTCCCTGGATGCTTCCGTGGATTCCGTTGCTGCCACCATAGGTGACATGGACTTCGCTCTGGATGCAGACGCCGATGTCCTATCCGCTGTTGATGATGGCTTGGATTCGAGCGATTCAACGGACGCAGCACTAGATCCTTTAGGAGCGGACTCTGACTCTCTACTAGACGTGGCCATCGCCTCCGTTGACGACC
>CAYWBS010000260.1:0-5121 GCA_964456215.1 uncultured Hyphomicrobiaceae bacterium | reverse complement strand
CGACGTCGTCACCGAACGCGGCGCGGAGCATCTTCGAGCTTTCGAGCGACGCGGTCGCATCGCGCAGCGTGCGGGGAATTTCCCGGGCGGTCTGGGCAACATAGGCATCGCCCTTGAATTCGGGTTCAAGTCCGTATTTTTGTTCAATTCCCGCAATTCCCGCCGCGATCAAAGCCGCGAAGGCGAGATAGGGGTTGAGATCTGAACCTCCGACCCTGCATTCCACACGAACCGCCTTGGTGCCTTCGCCACAAATGCGATAGCCGGCGGTTCGGTTGTCGAGGGACCAGATCGCTTTGGTCGGCGCGAAGGTGCCGGCCTGAAACCTTTTATAGGAGTTGATGTTCGGCGCCAGGAAATATGTGAAGTCAGTGGCGTGGGCCAACAAGCCGGCAAGATAGTGCTGCATGGTTTCCGACATGCCATATTTGGCGGATTTGTCGAAGAATACCGGGTCTTTACCATTCAGAGACCACAAAGACTGATGGATATGGCATGACGAACCTGCCGCTGCGTAGTTCCATTTGGCCATGAAGGTTATCGCCCGGCCGTGAATCCAGGCAATCTCCTTGCAGCCGTTCTTGGTGATCACGTGATTGTCGGCCGCGGTGAGCGCATCGGTGTAGTGGACATTGATTTCTTCCTGTCCGGCCCATGCTTCGCCTTTTGAATTCTCGACGGGAATGCCGGCCCCATAAAGCCCGTTGCGAATTGCGCGCATCACATCCTCCTCTTTCGAGGTTTGGAAAATGTGATAATCCTCGTTATACGGGCTGATAAGCTGCAGATCGCGGTAACCCTTGGTACGCGCGTCGTCGAACGACTCTTTGAACATGAAGAATTCAAGCTCGGAGGCCATCATCGCCGACAGGCCCATGGCTGCGAGGCGTTCCAGCTGACCTTTGAGTATCGCCCGGGGAGAGACCGGCACCGGTTCGTGTGTGTGGTGGTCGAGGATGTCGCACAGCACCATTGCGGTCCCCTTCAGCCATGGCACGCGCCTTAACGTCGAAAGGTCGGGCTTCATGGTGTAATCGCCATAGCCCTTTTCCCAGCTCGCGGACGCGTAACCTGGTTCCGGCTCCATCTCCATATCAACAGTGAGCAGATAATTGCAGGAATGCGTCTCCTCCACGGCCGACTCGAGGAAATGCCGGGCGTGGAAACGTTTGCCCATCAGTCGGCCCTGCATGTCAACCTGCGCCATGATAACAGTGTCGATCTCGCCGTTTTCGACGGTCTCTCGAAGCTCTTCGATGGTCAGGCTTGCGGGCATGAATTCTCTCTCTATGGGAATGCGCGGCGGAACCGATAACATTTCCGCCGGCTTGCGGAACGCCAATTGAGTATACGGCCAAGCATCGCGGCCGGTTTTCGGTTCAACGAATTGAAACTGCCAAATAGCGTATTTCTTTCCCGTTGCAAACAACAACCCCTAAGCTTGCCACCGTGTCCCAAGCAGTCGATTGCTTCCATGGGCATTGTCACGTTAATCATTGTGGGCCATTGCGATCGCAACCTGCGCATGTGATCAAGCAGCGGCCGTCACCTGACGCTGTTCTTCGAAGGCTTCGTTATCCGGGCACGTCAACTGTTTCCCGTTGCCATAAGCAAGCGGCGGCCGTCTCATGAAAGCGCTCGTATCGCCAAGGAAAACAGCTCGGAAAGAGACGATATCCCGAGCTTGGAATAAATATTGCGGCGGTGCACTTTGACGGTCTCAAAGGAAAGCGAGAGGATTGCGGAAATCGCCTTGTTGGAGTAACCCTGAAGTACGAGTTGCACAACTTCTCGCTCGCGCGCGGTCAGGACTTCGGAGCCAAGGCTCTCAAGTTGGGACTTGAACCGCTCGTGATCGGCGTCGCGTCCCTGGCGCCGGTCGGCGATTGCGCAATTCCGCCAGTGGTGACCAAGCAGGACCGCGACCACGGGGCTGATGGAATCAAGCAGCCGCATTTCATTTTTCGAAAATGTGCGACTGTGGGCCGAGCGCTCGTAACAGACCGCCAAGGCGACGCCGTCCGGCGCCGGGGTCACGAAGTTGACCTCATCGATGACATTGGACCGCTTGTAATAGGTCTGGAAGTATTCAGACTCCGCAAACCCGTCCGGGGCAATTTCGCTCATGCGCAGAAGGCAGGGTTCTTTCCGTCGGAAAGCATGAGAATGGAAGGGATCCAGCAGATACGGCCCCTGCAGGTAGGTTTCGATATTGTTTTCGCGCAGCGGGTGGTCGAAAGCGTCAAAGAGGAGCGTGGGCTTACGGTCCCGATGATAGGCGAGGATGAGGGCGCTGTCATAGGGAACGAGCGTTCCGAGCGCGGCCAGCAAATCGGCTCCGAACCGGTCATGGCCGATTGACTGAATGGCAACCGCGCAATGGCGCGACCACCGGTTGAACACGGATAGTGAAGGCCCTGAGTCCATCTGGCTTTTTAGATTCCGTCAGGCATTCGCTAGCGGGCAATGCCCGGCATCGCCCTGCATAGTTTCGGTGGCAGTCATACCCCTTCAGAGTTATTTACGCCAGCGGCACCGGAGACGACAATTTCCGAAATGTCCGGCAGATTCGTTCGCCGTGCCGAAACAGAGATTTCGTCCAGCCCGTCAACAATCGTTAACAGATAGAACGCAGATGACACATTCGAATAGCGCGCTCCACGCGGTTGCCAATCAAGATTACGAGAACACGAACGCCGATCTTCAGGCGCTTCGCGAAAAGGCCGTCCCCCGCGGCGTCGCCAACGTGTTTGCCATTTATTCCCAAAGAGCGTCGATGGATGAAATCTGGGACGTCGAAGGCAAACGTTACATCGATTTTGCGACAGGAATTTCCGTGGTCAATACGGGCCACAATCATCCGCGTGTCAAAGCGGCCGCACTGGCGCAGCTCGAACAATTCAGCCACACCTGCTTTCAGGTAACGCCATATGAATCCTATATTCGTCTCGCCGAACGGCTCAACAGCCTTGCTCCGGGGGAGACGCCGAAAAAAACGATATTTCTGACGACAGGAGCTGAGGCGGTCGAAAACGCGGTAAAGATTGCCCGCGCATATACCGGCCGTCCGGCTGTCATCGCCTTCAGCGGCGCATTCCACGGGCGCACAATGATGGGCATGGCGCTGACCGGAAAGGTTCTGCCCTATAAGTCCGGGTTCGGGCCGATGCCTGCGGACGTTTTTCACGTCCCCTTTCCAATTCCCTACCACGGCGTCAGCATCGACGATTCCCTTGCCGCACTGGATACTCTGTTTCGCGCCGATGTCGAGCCCGGCCGCGTAGCGGCAATGATCATCGAGCCTGTTCAGGGAGAAGGCGGATTTTATGTCGCGCCGGCCGATTTTCTGAGGCGGCTCCGGGAAATTTGCGATGCGCACGGCATCGTGCTGATAGTAGACGAAATCCAGACCGGCTTCGGGCGCACCGGAAAAATGTTTGCCGTCGAGCATGCCGGTATCGAATCCGATCTGATCACCATGGCGAAGAGTCTGGCCGGGGGTTTCCCGCTGTCGGCGGTGACCGGCAAGGCGGAAATCATGGACGCTCCCGCCCCCGGCGGACTTGGCGGCACCTATGGCGGATCGCCAATCGCCTGCGCGGCGTCGCTTGCCGTCATCGATGTGATTTTGGAAGAACGGCTGCTTGATCGCGCACAACGGATCGGCGCCTTAATCGAGCACCAACTTCGCCAGCTCGGGGCCGATAATTCTGTCGGCGAGTATATTGGCGATATTCGCGGCCTCGGAGCTATGATTGCCGTGGAGCTCGTGATCCGCGGCGATTCGTCGAAACCGGCTCCAGACCTTACAAAAAGCCTGGTTCAAAAGGCAGCTCGGAAAGGGTTGATCATCCTGGCCTGTGGCGTGCGTGGCAACGTCGTAAGATTTCTTCCAGCCCTTGTTTCGCGGGATGAAGTCATCCAGGATGGAATGACAATTTTTGCTGAGGCTCTGCGGGAAGCGGTCGCCGACACAGTTGACCGTCTGGAAAGATGATGCGGCATGCGAACAGGCAAACACTCGAAAACATGCGGGAGATAGGCTGAAGTCGATAGGACCACGCTGGACCTGGCAAGCGAGCCACGAGACCGGGTGCGCGAGCTCATCCGCCTTGTGGCGAGCGGGTATTGGCGGGGTTCATGAAAAGCGGCTCTCCCCCAAGCGACAGCAACACGCGGTCTCCACGCACACGCGCCAAACCGCCTTTCGGCACGGCCCGCGGGCGCCTTCCCAAACATATTCCACAGTCCCCGCTTGTTGTCCGGGATCAGCGCCTCTACACTGGAAAATGCACTGACACGCAAAAAAGGGCTCGGCAAAGAGCCCGATGAAAGACATGCTCGATAATTTTCGCCGCAAGCGCGCCAGCCGGCAACGCCCGAAATCCGGCTCTCAGAAAAATCCGGGGCCTCAGCCCGCGCCGTTCAAGGCGCCGGGCGGACCGGCACCTCTCACTCAGCCAGGGTTTGCCGGCAAGCCGGATCGCATGTCTCCGATTTCGATTGCCGGAGTGCAGATGGGCGTGGCCGCGGGGACCAAGAATATCGAGGCGATGCTGAGGCAAATTGAAATTGTCATGGCCCGCTTCCCATGGATCGATATGGTCATGTTCAGCGAACTGGCCACATGCGGACCGGTGCCGAACATCGTTACGCACTTGCCAGGGCCGGAGGAAGAGGCGTTCCAGCAAGCAGCGGCCCGGTACGGGATCTGGCTCATACCAGGTTCGTTTTTCGAAGTTGTTCCCGACGGCAGGATTTTCAACACGGCGCCGGTCATTGCTCCGGATGGAAACGTGGTTTCGCGCTATCGGAAAATGTTCCCGTTTCTGCCCTATGAGCGGGATGTGTCGCCGGGTACCGAGTTCTGTGTGTTCGACGTGCCCAATGTCGGCAGGTTTGGCGTTTCGATTTGCTATGACATCTGGTTCCCCGAAACGACGCGAACCCTGACTTCCATGGGTGCAGAAGTGATTTTGCATCCAGTCCTGACCGGCACGGTGGACCGTGATGTGGAATTGTCAATTGCTCGCGCCACAGCGGCGCAATTCCAGTGCTACGTCGTCGATATCAATGGCCTCGGCGCCGGCGGTGTCGGACGGTCATGCGTCGTGGATCCAG
>CAYWBS010000259.1:0-5124 GCA_964456215.1 uncultured Hyphomicrobiaceae bacterium | reverse complement strand
GCGAGTTGGTTCACCCCATCCCTAACCCCTCCCCATCGAGGGGAGGGGGACAATGCGCTAAGCCAGACAAAAGTGGAGTCAAGCCCGGCAAAGACGAGAATGGTGCCGGGTTGTTTGAACGGAAATCCTTCCTACAAGCGCGTAGGGCGCAATAGCGTAAGCGTATTGCGCCATTCAGAGCCTCAAACGGCGCTTGTCCCTCCTTTCTCAAGCCATCCCCATCAGTGAGAAAGCCCGCAGAATGAGGTCATGACATGAAACAATTCCTCCGCGATCTTCCCTTTCAAAATCGCCTGTTGATCTACGTGATCCTAAAGGTCGCGGTCATCATCCTCGCGATTGTCATCACACTCCGACTCTTTGGAATCTTTTGAAAGTTGCGATAAACCGAATTGTTAGGAATGAATGCATATTATGATTGTCTCCGCCGGGCTCGTCGCATAGGCAATGAAAATGACCAAGGAACGTATTTATCTCTACGACACGACGCTGCGCGACGGCGCCCAGACGCATGGGATCGATTACTCCGTCGAGGATAAAATTCTGATCGCCAAGATTCTTGATGACCTTGGGATCGACTATGTCGAAGGTGGCTATCCGGGTGCCAATCCAACGGACACGGAATTCTTTTCCAGGAAGCGCCCTTGCAAGACCGCGGTGCTGACTGCATTCGGCATGACCAAGCGGGCAGGACGGTCCGTTTCCAATGACCCGGGCTTTCAGGATCTGCTGAAAGCCGAAGCCGATGCTATCTGTCTCGTGGGAAAGTCATGGGATTTTCATGTGCGCGTGGCGCTTGGCACGAGTAATGAGGAAAACCTGCGGGCGATCGCTCAATCCGTTCGCGCGGTCAAGCAGAGCGGCCGTGAAGCGCTGTTCGATTGCGAGCATTTTTTCGACGGCTACAAAGCCAACCGCGACTACGCGCTTTCCTGCGCGAAGACGGCGTTCGAAGAGGGGGCGAGATGGGTCGTCCTTTGCGACACCAACGGCGGCACGCTACCGGAGGCAATCTCGAAGATCATTGCCGATGTGACGGCGGTGGTGCCTGGCGACCATCTCGGCATACATGCCCATAACGATACGGAAAACGCCGTCGCCAATTCATTGGCGGCCGTTGCCGCCGGCGTCCGGCAGATCCAGGGCACTCTAAACGGCATCGGCGAACGGTGCGGCAACGCCAATCTGACGTCGATTATTCCGACCATGATGCTGAAATCAGACTATTGCGAGCGTTACGAATTCGGGGTCACGGCGGAAAAACTCCGTATGCTCACTCATGCCTCGCGGGTCCTCGATGAAGTGCTGAACCGCGCACCCAACCGGCATGCGCCATATGTGGGCGAGGCGGCATTCGCGACAAAGGCCGGGATTCACGCCTCGGCGATTCTGAAGGCGCCTGAGACCTATGAACATGTGCCGCCCGAATGGGTCGGCAATCAAAGGCGGCTATATGTTTCGGATCAGGCCGGGCGATCGAACGTTATCGCCGAGCTCCGCCGTCTGGACATTGCAGTGCCCGACGATGATGACCGTATCGGTCGGCTACTCGACGTGGTGAAGGAACGGGAAGCAACGGGCTACGCGTATGAGGCGGCCGATGCCTCGTTCGAGCTCCTGGCGCGGCGGATGCTCGACTCGGTGCCGAAATACTTCGATGTCGACAGCTTCCGCGTCATGGTCGAGCGCCGGCACAATGCCATGGGCGATTTGGTGACTGTGTCGGAAGCAACGGTCAAAGTTCATGTCGACGGCCAGACGATGATGTCGGTAGGCGAAGGAAATGGGCCGGTGAACGCGCTGGACAATGCTCTGCGCAAAGACCTGGGCAAGTATCAAGATTATATTTCGGATATTAAACTCGTCGATTACAAGGTTCGCATACTGACCGGCGGCACCGACGCCGTCACGCGCGTTCTGGTCGAGAGTCGGGACAGTGGCGGCGAGCGCTGGTTTACGGTCGGTGTCTCACCAAATATCGTCGATGCGTCGTTTGAAGCCTTGATCGATTCGATAAATTTCAAGCTGTTGCGGGAGGGAGCGCCGGCCCCGAAGACCGCTGCATTCGCGTAAATGTTCAGAACGCGTCGTTGCCAAGGGGAAGCATAGGGCAGTTCTTTCCCGGGACGCCCGAAACGCAAGACTCGATTCAAGTCAATAACGATCAGTCGTATATACGTATTGATGTTTCGAGCTTGTTCTTTCTCAATCAAATCAGGCGCTTTGTATATGGAGATATATCAGCATATGGATTCCATGACGGGATTGAGTTATATCCAATTGGTGCATATCTTTTTTGGCAAAATGCGATTTGCTGCCAGCAGTTCATACCATGAGTCATTCTGTTGAACCGTTCCGGAACAAGGAGAAATTGAAATGGCTCGTCCGAGAGAGTTCGACGAGATTCAGGCAATGGAAAGTGCAGCAGAAACCTTTCGCATGAAAGGGTACGAGGCCGCGTCGCTGATGGACCTTCTGGCGTCGATGCATTTGTCAAAATCGAGCCTTTACAACAGCTTTGGCACAAAGCATGAATTATTTCTTGCGGCGCTGGACCATTACGCGATCAAGTCTGCGGAAGAACTTGCGACCCAACTTGAGAGCGCGCCAAGCGTCAAGGAGGGTATTCGCCAGGTATTTGGCGACGTGATCGAAAAGATCACGAGTAAGGCCGATCAACGCGGATGTCTGCTCGCCAACAGCGCTTCGGAAGTCCTGCCTCAAGACGAAGTTGCGGCGCGGCGCATCGCTGAGGGCGTCGGCCGGAAACGACGGGTCTTTCTCAGATTGATTGAAAGTGGGCGGTCGCGCGGCGAAATAGCCGCCGATAGGGATGCCGGTAGCCTCGCTGATTTCATTACGATGAATTATCTGGGGCTGGTTACTCTCGGCCGGGTCTTCCCGGAGCGAGAACGTCTTCTACCGCTTGTCGACCAAACAATCGCAGCGATCCGCTGATAGATATTTCCAGCAACCGAACGACTTTCCGGCGTTCGTTATCCCGGATCAACAGGGGTGTCCCCTGGCCGTCAGCTATTCAACATAGTGCGTTTGGAGGGCTCTAATACCAAACACCGGGCCAGGGCCAGTGGTAGCGGGGTTGCAGCTCTGCCGGACCGAAGCCGACCATGGTGATGATGGGTTCATTGGGAACGGTCACCGTCGGCAGTTTTGGCCGTAATTCCAACAGACGTTTGACGCGTTCCTGTGTTGCAGGATGGCTCCGCAGGAGAGACGGAGATGGGATGCGCCTCCCCGGAAAGAACAACTCCTCCCAGAACCGGCCCTGATAGCGATCGAGTTTGTTGAGCGCCGAGGCGAGCCCTTCCGGATCGCCGGTGAGCTGCGCCCCTTCCAGATCTGCATCATATTCACGCGCTCGCGAAAGCGCCAGCTGCAACAGGCTTCCGATTGTGGGAGCGAGGTAGAGCAGTAGGGCCGCCAACCATGAGATGGCAACTTTACCCATCAGCGCGAGCGGCAGATTGAGGATTATCAGAGCCAGTCCCACAAATGAGAGGAGCTGGGTGATGCGACTCATCATATCCGCCAACCCCATGATCCAAAGGTCGTTATTGCGAATGTGACTCATTTCATGAGCGAGCACACCTGTGATCTCGCGCAAACTCAGCCGGCGCAACATTCCCTCGGTAATGGCAATAACGGCAGACTCCGGGGAGCCGGTCGCAAATGCATTCAACGTCGCGCTCGGTATTACAAAAAGGCGTGGCGTTGCCGGCAGTTCCGCCCGGTCCGCCAGAATGGCGACGATCCTGTTCAATTGTGCGCCGTGTCGCGGATCGACGGGGACCGCCCGGTACATGCGGACAATGGCTGCAGGAGAGATGCGCGGCGCCATGAATAAAAAGGTTCCGACAACCAGGAAGGCCCAAACGACGCCGGTCCACCCCCAGATCAACAAAGCGCAAACCGTCAAGAGGAGGCCAAGGCCGACGACCAGGAGGCCGGAGTGAAGGAGATTGCGTAATTTGTGGGCCTCGCGGCGGTCTTCATCGAGAAACGGCAGCACGGGAAACTCCGACAAGATCGAGCAATTGAAATTCGTAAACCCATCACGCCCAAAACGATATGTCTTTAACAGGAAAGACATGATGGCAGCAAAACGCAAGTCCAAGATAGTGATTGGGCTGAGACAAAAATATCGGCCGCTCTTCTGACGATTGCGGGCCGCGGAGAAAGGTCTAGAATCAACTGACAAAGCGCAGCAGAGTCCCGAAACCCGGAGAATTTGTCGGCGGCGTGCCGTGAATCCATTCGGTGTTTTGGCACAGGATGCCGCCTCCGCCGGCCGTTACTTCGGCGGACTGTCAGAATTTGGCTTCGATAAGGTTTTCTTTGATTTCCGTGTCTTGCCGCTCTCCCACCGCAATTAACAGGGTTGGGACGATCTGCTCGACCGCGTCAACGACATGCAACCGGACTTCGAGGCCATCGCGGATGAAGGTTTGCTCGCGCATTTGTGCGAAAAGAACGAGCAGAGGCTCCCAGAAATGATCGATATTGGCGAGAACTATCGGCTTTTGGTGGCGGCCGAGCTGGGCCCAAGTGAGTTGCTCCACCAACTCCTCGAGTGTGCCAATGCCGCCCGGCAGGGCGACGAAAGCATCCGATCTTTTGAACATGAGCATTTTGCGCTCGTGCATATCCCGGGTGATGATCAATTCCTGGGCTTCCCGCAACATATTCTCGCGCTCGGACAGGAAATCGGGAATAATGCCGGTGACCCGGCCATCAAACTTCAACACGGAACGGGCCACCTCGCCCATCAGACCAAGTCCGCCGCCTCCATAAACAAGGCCGAGATTCGCTTCTGCCAGGTCTCTGCCAAGCGCACGGGCGGCCTTTGTGTAAATCGGCTTGGCGCCATTGCCGGATCCGCAGAATACGCAAATGTTGCGGTTGATCGCATGATTGTTGAAGCCACTATCCATTTATGATCCTTTATTTCGAACATCGTCCTTCCGTGGGCGCGAAACTAATTTGGAATTATTATCTATAGAGCTCGTTGCTCATCGAACGTCTAGATCTTATTATGATGACTAGCCGAACCAAATTACGGCAGATTGGGCGGAGAGATTGCTTCGTGATGTGAGTAACGTTAAC
>CAYWBS010000258.1:0-5130 GCA_964456215.1 uncultured Hyphomicrobiaceae bacterium | reverse complement strand
ACACCGAACAGGATGATGAATTGCTCAAAGTAGCGCGAGAGATATTCGTTGGTCACCATATAGAACGCTGTGCCAACAAACGGTCCGAATAGAGACCGGACCCCGCCGATTACGGCCCAGATGACCGCCTTACCGGAATAGGTCCAGTGGAAGAATTCGAGATTGGTGTAGCGTGCAAGGAGCGCGTAAAGCGCGCCGGCATATCCGGCCACGCCGGCCGCCGCGACAAACATCATCCAGCGCAGAAAGTTGACGTTTAGGCCAATGAGCTGGGCACGCGTTTCATTTTCTTTGATGGCAAGGAGAGCCTTGCCGAAGGGAGAGTGAACAAGGGCCCATGCAGCGCACAAAGCCAGCGCCACCATAGCCACGGTGAAATAGTAGGCAACCGTCTCGCTTGCGAAGCTAAATGTGATGAGGCCCAGAGGCACTTCTGGTGGAGTGGGCAGTGTGCGCGTGACATAGGGTCCGGCGATCCAGCGCCAATGTCCGGACGCCAATATGGCCACCACAAGAACGGAGACAATTACCGTAACGATAAGGAAGTGATGCTGCCGGACGCGCGTTGCGAAAAAACCGATCGGCAAAGCCATCGCAACCGCTGCGAAAAAGGCGCATACCACTGCGCCCCAAATATTGAACCCGAAATAAAAAGTGCCGAGATTAAAGCCCCAGCAGCCAAAGCCGAAAAAGACGGCCTGGGCGAAGGACAGCATGCCGCCATAGCCGTAAACGAGTGCAAAAGACAAGGCAAACAGGCCCCAAATGAGTATCTCCGCAACGAAAATTCGCTGATAGTCCGGTATGGTCCAGGGGAGTAGCGTCAAGACCGACGCGAGGGCTATAAGTGCGCCGGTCTGCAACCTCATAGTGGGCGATAGCGGGAGCTTGTCCGCATCGGTCATCCATGACTCCTGGCAAATATTCCCTGCGGCCGCAGTAGCAGAACGACACTCATCAAAACGAGCGATACGATGCGTGCGGTCGTGGGTTCGGTAAAACTGGTGACGAGGCCTTCCATAAAGCTCAGCAACACGGCCGCAGCGGCGGTACCGGGCAAATTGCCAAGTCCGCCGATTATGACGGCGATGAAGCAGATTGGTAACACGTCGAGGCCAAGCCGAAATTCAACCGAGGTAATGGGGGCTGCGACCACCCCTCCCAGCATGGCCATCGCAGTCCCAAGGGCAAACGTCGCGACAAATATCCAGTTGGCTGGCACGCCCATGGCAATCGCCATTTCCCGGTCCTGGCGTACGGCGCGCATCCAAGTCCCAAACTTCGTCCTATGAAGGAAGAGGAAGAACGCGCTTATCGCGACCACGGAAATGCCGGCCGCAAACAAGCGGTACACTTCGTAATTAAGATCGAAAACGGGAATAGTGATGCCAATCGGATCGAGTATGCGTTTCGGGGTGGCGCCGAATGTTGCACGCACGCTCTCTTGAATGATGAGGGAGAGACCGAATGCAGCGACTATGGACAGCGACGCTGAATTTTCGATGGGTCGCATGACGATGCGTTCGATCAAAGCGCCCAGCACCAAGCCCACGAGCGGAACGAGCACGATCGCCAACCAGAAATTGTCGACATACTGGATCATGGTCCAGGCGAGAACGGCGCCAACCATGAAAAAATCGCCGTGGGCAACGTTTATGATGTCAAGAAGACCAAAAATGATGGACAAGCCAAGCGCAATAAGCGCAATAATCAGACCCCATACAAGACCGTTCATGGCCAACAGAAAGATAAGGTCCACAAATCCCTCCCTGCCACTGAAAAACACCAGCGCAACGTGTTCGTAATCTTGATTTGTGCGCCAAGCTCTCACTGCGACAGCAAAAGGGTGACATATTATTTTGCACAACTAAAGCTGAAAATCGGCAACGAAATGTGCATTAATACACATCACAATTTTTCACTATTTTGCCAGCAGAGTTTTCTGGTCCCGTTCCACCTGCGCGGTAAGAAATTTGGCAACTGTGTTTATCCGCGAAAGGTGTTCCAGATCCTGGTGAACGGAAAGCCAAATATCGCGCGTCGTCGTCAGATTTGGAATGACGGCAGCCAAATCATTATTGTGAACGGCGATAAATGTCGGCAGGGCGGCAATGCCGAGTCCTTTGGAGGCACTCGTATATTGTGCAATCAGACTGGTGGAGCGAAAGACCACCTGGCGAGGCTTGACCAGATCGGCGAGCCAGCGCACGGCAGTAATCTCGATCAGATCGTCGACATAGTCGACGAAACTATGCTCTTCCAGGTCCGCCTTCGTTTTTGGCGTACCTCGACGTGAGAGATAGTCTGAGGACGCGAATAGGCCGACCTTGAAGGTTCCGATCTTTTGCACCAAAAGTCGCCGTTCGTCAGGTTTTGAAAAACTGATGAAAATGTCCGCTTCGCGGCGGGACAAATTTATCCAGCGCGACGCCGTAACCAGTTCAACGAGAATTCCCGGGTGCTGTTGCCGGAATCGGCGCATGCACGGGCCAAGATAAAAGCTGCCAATACCCTCCATCGTCGCGATGCGTACGACGCCTCCTGCTTGCGTGCCTTCGAAACCTGCGGTCTGAGCGATGGAGTTTGCTTGCTGTTCCATGGCTTCGGCATGTTCGAATATTTTCAGTCCCGCATCCGTGAGGACGAATCCCGTCTTGGTGCGGGTGAAGAGCTTGCAGTCAAGAGCCCTTTCAAGTTCGCGAATTCGGCGGCTGACCGTTGTGTGATCGACCTTTAAATTCTTTGCCGCATCTACAAGCTGTCCATGTCGCACGAGCTCTAGGAAATAGACGATATCATGCCAGTTGTAGCGAGGGACCGCGTTTATGATTTCCCAACCTAGACTGGCGTCGTCCGATATTCTGTCTTTGCGTGGACGCATCTGTTTTCCACTCGCTTCTCGAATAGATGTGACCCGCCTGAATTTGCAGAATTTGGACTTTACAGCGAAACCCAATCATTGCGCGAGCGCAAGTTGCGCCGGTTTCGTATATAATACGCGAAGCGGCATATGCTCGAAATGTCACGAGATCCCGCTGGTCTATCAGCAACGAAACTCGTTGAGCTATATGTAGATCGAAGAAAGCGTCTTCTTCTGAGGCGGTCAAGGCCGTGCTGACGCGGATTTCAAAGCTCAACGGAAGTTTGAATGCATTTTGCCTTGATGACGAGGAGCGCGCGCGTGTGCCGCGTGTTGCGCCCGGCCTTTGCTGCTCAGCGAAGGGCCGGGTTCCGATTTTCGCCAGCCGCTCGGTCTGACCGTGGTCGGCGGGTTGTTCGCGTCCCAGATCCTGACGCTCTATTCGACGCCAGCCATCTACCTGGCATTCGAAAATCTGTTCGGCAAGACCCGGCGCGGGCAGCCGCCGGTGTCGGCCGCTCGGGCGGTTTGAGAGGCGCGAAATAATTCCAGCGGGTTTCTTCAAAGACGTTTTTGGGGATGAGCCCAAGCGAGCGAGAGAGCAACCGCCGCGGATATCGCTATCGTGAAGAACGGTAACGTCCTCACGCAATTCACTATCCCGGTACTCGTGGTCCGATAGCCGCAACGCCATGGTCGCTTTCCATTCATTGCTTCCTCGCAAAGCGTTAGTCGCGGACCGGCATCAGCGAATCTTCATGCTAATGTTCGCTGCCAATTCGAAGCTTCAATACGGTTCCCGGGCACATGGGCAGTTCGAAGTGGTCTGGCAGTTGAGGGGAATACATGATCAAACGCGTGTTAATCGTGTTGCTAGCCACAGGGCTGGTGTTCGGGGCGCTTTACGGCTTTCAGCTCTTCAAAGCCTCGAAGATCAAACAAGCGATGTCCGGTCTCGCCAATCCGCCGCAGACGGTATCGACGGTAGTTGCAAAGTTTGAGGAGTGGCAGCCCCGGGTCGAGGCCGTGGGAAGCGTGCGTGCTGTCGACGGAGCCAACCTCAGTTCGCAGGTCGCGGGGATCGTTTCAGCGATTCATTTCCAGTCCGGCAAAGATGTCGACGAGGGGGCGCTACTGCTCGAACTCAGCGCCGCAGACGATATCGCACGCTTGAAGGCACTGAAGGCTACGGCCGAACTCTCGCGCATTACCTATGAGCGCGACAAGAAACTCGTGGATACGGCCGCGGTCAGTCAGCAGACCGTCGACTCCGGCTATTGGACCTGGAAGAGCAACGAGGCGCTTGTCATCCAGCAGCAGGCTCTTGTCAATTACAAGTCGATTAAGGCGCCCTTTGCAGGGCGTATAGGCATCCGGCAGGTTGATCTCGGCCAGTATCTCGCGGCGGGCACGACAATTGTCACTCTGCAGCAGCTCGACCCGATCTATATCGACTTCTTCATCCCGCAGAAGCTAGTCGCCAGGGTCAAGGTTGGGCAGCGGGTGACGGCGGAGATAGATAGTTTTCCCGACAAAGTCTTCGCAGGCGAGATATCGGCCATCAATGCTCTCGTCGATACTGCGACCCGAAACGTGCAGATCAGGGCGACTTTCAAGAACCCAGATGAGCTCATGCTGCCTGGAATGTTCGCGAACGTGACGATCGACATCGGTGCGCGCGAGCGGCGGATCACACTGCCGCAGACGGCGGTTGCCTATAATTCCTTCGGCGACATCGTCTATCTCGTCGTCGACAAGGGGCGGGACGCGAAGGGTGAGCCGCAGGCCACCGCGCAGCAGGTCTTTATCAAGACCGGAGCGACGAGGGGCGATCAGGTCGCGGTTTTGAACGGCGTCAAGGAAGGCGACACCGTGGTCAGCGCCGGTCAGGTCAAGTTGCGGAACGGGTCGCCAATCCTGATCAATAACGCTGTGCAGCCCGCCAACGATCCAGACCCCGTTCCGGTCGACAAGTAGGGCAAGGCGCCGGCCATGAACTTTACCGACATCTTCATCCGCAGACCCGTCCTGGCGATGGTCGTCAGCCTGATGATCCTGGCACTCGGCTTGCGGTCGGTCGGCGAACTGCCCGTGCTGCAATTTCCGCGCACGCAGAATGCCGTCGTCACAATCACGACGGTATTTCCCGGTGCCGACCCGGACGTGGTTACTGGCTTCATCACGTCTCCCTCGGCGCCGACGACTACGAGAGCCAGGTGGCGTTCGATGGCCATCCGGCCGTCTATATCGGCATCCAGGTGGTCCCCGCT